>JACNKJ010000403.1 GCA_014382085.1 bacterium | reverse complement strand
CACGGAGCGACCGGCTGTTCGTTCTTCTTCAATTGCACCAATCCAGAAGAATGTAGCATCGGGTATTCTCCCTGCTGGGACGGTGAGCCTGTTCCCACGGAGGTAAGTTCCTGGAGCCTGGTGAAGTCTCTTTTCTAGTTGAAGGAACGAGTTCTCAAGCTATCACCTGTATTCCCCCGTCTTGCTCGTGCAGATGCCGATGACAACTTGAACAGAGCGTAATCAAGTTCTCCTCGCGGTTGTCGCCGCCGCGGCTGCGTGGCCTCAAGTGATGCACTTCTAGGAAGTGGGTGGATCGACATCCCCTCGCATGACATCGATGCCCGTCTCTAATCAACACTGCCCGCCTTCGAGCCGGCGGGATGCTCGCCTTGTTGCGCTGACCGGGCGAGAGCACGCTTGAGTCACAGTCTATCTGGGCGCTTTCAGCCGCACTCAACCAGCCCTGCTCCGGCCCCACGGTTTTCGATTCGCAGGTCGGGCACTTCTGCACGATCACCTGATAGGACGATCCCCCATTGTCCACCCGGGTGGACTCTCCAAGTAAGGATTCCAGCGCCATGAGCAGCACCTGTTCACGGTCGCATTGGTGCTTCTTCATGAGCTTCTCAAGCATGGCTTCGAGGCGCACTTTGGCCAGCGGCGACATGCGCAGTGTCAAAGACTGCGCCTTCGCCGCTGCAGGTACTTGGCGCTCGGGTTCAATCAGCTCGGTTTGAGATTCTTGCCTGTCAGCATCCCGCCGCGCCCGGCTCGCAACGACTTCCTTTTCCAGATCCCGCCGGCTCTTGTTTTTGGCCAAAACGAGCCATTCCTTCTCCGTTTCAGGCGTGGCCACCTTCACCACTTCCCGTGCTTTCGTCCAAGGAAGGTCACCGGATGATAGACTTTTCCTGAGACCCGGAAGTTCATCCAACGCCTCAGCAAGGCGAATGAACTCATAGGTTTTGCTGCGAGAAAAGCCGAGAGCTTCTTCGGCATAGAGATGAACGCTCGCATAGCCCAGCGCACGATAGAGCTTGCCCTTCATGACTTCGGCGAAAAGGGTGACCGCCATGCTCTCGGCTTTGCGCATGGCGTCGAGGGCCTTGAGCAGCCGCTCATGGACAACTTTTGCATCGGATTGTTCTGACATTTCCCACTCCAGATATTGGCGTCTCCGGGAGGAGAAGAGAGCGGGGAGGATGGAGATAATATAGTCAAACGCGAGACACAAATCAAGGGTTATCTTTATTTATATCAATGGGTTAGCGGACCCAAAGGCGCGTTTCTTGCCGATCCGAAGGCAAGGGAAAGTCCACCCGGGTGGACTCTAATCGCGCTTCTTCTTCCGCTCAAACACGATGGCAATGACCCCGCTGGCGATAAACAGCACGAAGAGCGGCACCGTCATGGCGATCTGGCTGATGATATCCGGCGGCGTGAGCAGCGAGGAAAAGACCAGCATGACGATGAGGGCCCAGCGCCACTGCTTCAGCAGCCACTTGGGCGAGATCATGCCCATGGCGCTGAGCACCAGGATCACAAGCGGCAGTTGGAAAACCACGCCAAAGGCCACCGAGAGCTTGGCCACAATCGTAAAAAGCTGGCTGATGCCCACGGTCATCTGACTATCCTCGGGCCTCAGCCCGAAGAAATACTGGATCATGATGGGAATGATCACGAGATAGGCGAAGAGGGTGCCCGCGTAAAAGAGCAGCACGGAACTGCTGAAGACCGTGAGCAGGCGCTTGCGTTCCTTGCGGAAAAGCCCCGGCGCGATGAAGGACCAGAGGCGCCAGAGCACGAAGGGAATCCCTAGAATGAGCCCGCAGACCGCGCTCACCTTCAGGCGAATAAGGAAGGTCTCCGCCGGCGCGAAAATGTGCGTGACCTCGCCCTCGGGCAAAAGGCCGCTGATCATGTCGAGGATCTCATCGGAGAAATACCAGGTGGCCAGGGTACCCACCAGGAGCACCACGAAGATCGTGATGATCAGCCCGCGCAGGTCGCGCAGGTGCGCCATGAAGGGCATATCCGCCAGACGTTCGTTCCCGCTCACGAGATCCTCTCGCTATCGGCCCAGGTAGGTGATCTCGAAGAAACCGTTTTGCGCGAAGCTCTTCTCGCCGCCCAGGGCCTTGCCGTCCGCGTCGAAATCCTGGCCGGTAATTTTCATGATCGAACTCTGCTTCACGAGCACGTAGAAGCGCTTCTCCAAATCGTAAAGCGCGGTGGCCTCCGATTCGATGCTGCCCGTAATGTGACTCTTGGCCGGCCCCTGCTCCATGGTTCCATCCAGTGGAATCTTCACCTTCACCTTCACTCGGGCGCATTGGCTGCGCTCGTACTTGATGTTGTCCACATAGGTCAGATGGATCGTGGAATCCAGGGCTGCCACCGACATGGGACCCAGTTCGCCCGGATCCATGGACACGGTCCAGCTTTCGCCGGGGCGCATTGGCGCTTCAGGAGTTTCGAAGTCGAAACTGGAGAGGCCCTGGCCCAAGACACTGAAGGCCTGCATGAACTCCTGATCGCGGGCGGGCTCGCTTACAGGTTTGAATCCTTCTCTGTCCAGGCGGTAGCGGGTGGAGAAGTTTTCAAGGCGATCGTAACTTGCAATGGGTTCGGGCGCGGCGGTCTGCCCACGGCGCTCGGTGGCTTGCACATCGGTGAAGCGAACGTCGGCGCTGCGGGTGCTGTCATCCTCCACCTTCCAATTGGATGCACGCCACTTGTAGCGGAAGAAGTTTTCCATGCTCGTACCCATGACCTCGATGGCCTGGCTGCCCTCCACGCCGAACTTGTAGATGCCGTCAGCAGGATTGACGACGAAATCCACCGGCGGAAGATCGCTTTCCACGACGACTTTCTGCTTGGGCTGTCCACAGGCCACCAACAATAGGGCGACCGCGACAATTATTCCCCAGCGCTTCATCATGATTTTCCCTTCCGTTCGTCCTCACGTCTTTCAATGAGACGCTCAAGTTCGTCCGCGAATTGACTGAGTTCGGTAAAGCGGCGATACACGGAGGCAAAGCGCACGTAGGCCACCTCGTCCAGATCGCGCAGGCGCGCCATGATCTCTTCGCCGATACGCTGCGTGGTAATTTCACCAGCCAGGCCTGAGAAAATCACCGACTGCTCCACGTCGTCGATGAGCCGCTCCATGGCCGCGCGCTCCACGTGACGCTTCTCGCAAGCCCTTAGCAGGCCCGCCAGCATCTTCTCACGCTGATAGGACTCGCGGGCGCCATCGGCCTTGACCACGGTGATGGGCGCACGCTCCACATACTCGTAGGTGGTGAAGCGGGCCTCGCAACCCAGGCACTCTCTGCGGCGGCGAACGGCCTCACCCTCACGTGTGCTGCGCGAATCGACCACACGATCCTCCAAATGACCGCAGAAGGGGCACTTCAAAAGAGTCTCCTTAGAGCTTCACCGGCTGCGGAAAAACCGCCGTGGACTTATCCGCGTAGAGAGGGAAAGCCGCCGTGAGTTCAGCAATGCGCGAGGCTGTTTTGGCGCAAACCTCGGCGTCGGCCTCTTCGTCCTTCACCGTTTCCAGAACATCGGCAATGAGACCTCCGACAATCTTCATTTCATCTTCCTTGAAACCGCGAGTGGTCACCGCGGGCGTGCCGATGCGAATTCCACTGGCCACGAAGGGACTGCGCTCCTCGAAGGGCACGGTGTTCTTGTTGGTGGTGATGCCCGCCGTCTCCAGCACTTCCTCGGCGGCCTTGCCCGTGAGATCGGTTCCGCGGAAGTTCAGCAACAACAGATGATTGTCCGTTCCCCCGCTCACCAATTTAAAGCCGCGCTCCACGAGTGTGTCGCCCAGCACGGCGGCGTTCTTCACCACCTGCGCGGCGTAGTCCTTGAACTCGGGACGCAGGGCCTCGCCGAAGCACACGGCCTTGGCCGCGATGATGTGCATGAAGGGCCCGCCCTGGTTGCCCGGGAAGTTGTTCTTGTTGATCGTATTTACGTGTTCCTTTTTCTCCAGGATCAGCCCCCCGCGAGGCCCGCGCAAAGTCTTGTGGGTGGTGCTGGTGATCACATCGGCGTAAGGCACGGGACTCGGGTGCGCGCCACCTGCCACCAGGCCCGCGATGTGGGCCATATCCACCATGAAGATGGCGCCGATCTCGTCGCAGACAGCGCGGAACTTCTCGAAATCGATGAAGCGAGGATAGGCGCTGGCGCCGGCCACGATGAGCTTGGGACGCTCCCGCCGGGCGATCTCGGCCATTTCCTCATAGTCGATGGTCTCGGTTTCCTCGGAGACGCCGTAGGGCACCACTTCGAAGTACTTACCCGAAAAATTCAGGGGATGTCCGTGGCTCAGGTGTCCGCCGTGGGCCAGGTTCATGCCCATGATCTTGTCGCCGGGCTCGCAGAAACTCATGTAGGCGGTGATGTTAGCCTGGGTGCCCGAGTGAGGCTGCACGTTGGCGCGTTCGCAACCGAAGAGTTCGATGGCGCGGTTTCGAGCCAGGCGCTCGACCTCGTCCACATGCACACATCCACCATAGTAGCGCTTGCCGGGATATCCCTCCGCGTACTTGTTGGTGAGCACCGATCCCATGGCGGCCAAAACGGCCGGGGAAACGAAGTTCTCCGAAGCGATGAGTTCGAGCCCCTCTTCCTGACGGACCAGCTCACCCTGCATGCTCTCGAATACTGCGGGATCCTGATGGCGAATGACTTCCACCTCATACCTCCGAAAAAAGCCCCGCCGGAGCGGGGCCGGTTACTCAGCCGTTTTCTCGGCTGCGGTCGTAATCGTCGATCAAACCCACACGGCGCAGATGGCGTTCGCCTTCGAAAGCGGCGGCGAGCCACTGGTCCACCCAGGCGATGGCCTTCTTATCTGATAGCCAATTGCCCGGAAGAACCAGCACGTTGGCGTCATTGTGCTCGCGCGAGAGGCGCACGGCTTCTTCGTCGTAGACCAGGGCCGCACGCACGCCGCTAACCTTGTTGGCGGCGATGGACATACCGATGCCCGTGCCGCAAATGAGGATGCCTCGGTCGGCCACGCCGGCGGCCACCTTCTCTCCCACGCTGAATGCGTAGAGAGGGTAATCCGCCGGTTCCTCGCCGCCTGTGCCCATATCGAGCACCTCGTGCCCCTCCTCACGGAGGTAGCGGGCAAGGTGCTCCTTCAGGGCATATCCCCGATGGTCCGTTCCCAGTGCGATGCGCATTAGCCGCTCACCGTCGCGTTTTTGACCAGGGTCAGCCAACCGTGGGTATCTTCATACTTGCCATTGAACATACCGAAGAAACGATCCTGCAGCTTTTCGGCCACGGGTCCGCGGGCGCCGTTGCCAACTTGAATACGATCGATGCTGCGAATGGGCGTCACTTCCGAAGCGCTTCCCGTGAAGAAAACCTCGTCGGCGATGTAGAGCATTTCCCGCGGGATGGTCTCCTCGCGCACTTCGTAGCCCATCTCCTTGAGCAAAATGATGATGCTATGGCGGGTGATGCCCACGAGAATGGATCCCGAGATGGGAGTTGTCCAGGCTATGCCGTCTTTCACAAGGAATAGATTCTCGCCGCTGCCTTCGCTCACGTAGCCGTGGACGTCCAGGCCGATGCCTTCCACGTAACCGTTGGTGATGGCTTCCATCTTGATGAGCTGGCTGTTCATGTAGTTGCTGGCGGCCTTGGCCATGTTGGGCATGGTGTTCGGGGCCATGCGATTCCAGCTGGCCACGCAAACGTCCACACCCTGCTCAAGGGCTTCGGGGCCCAGGTACTTGCCCCATTCCCACACGGCGATGGCCACGTCCACAGGGCTTCCGGCAGGATTCACGCCCACATTGCCGTAGCCACGATAGACCACCGGACGAATGTAACACTCGTCCAGGCCGTTGAGCTTCACGGTTTCCAGCTGGGCCTCGCGCAGTTCCTCGAAGCTGTAGGGCACATCCATGCGATAAATCTTCGCCGATTCCAACAGGCGTTTGGTGTGCTCATCGAGACGAAAAACTGCGGGACCCTGGGGTGTATCGTAAACTCGGATGCCCTCGAACAAGCTACTGCCGTAATGGATGACATGACTCAGGATGTGAATGTTGGCATCGTCCCAGTCCACGAATTTGCCATTCATCCAGATGGTCTTGGCCTTTTTGACG
>JACNKJ010000049.1 GCA_014382085.1 bacterium | reverse complement strand
CCAGTGGATGGTTGGACACTCGACATCCCCGATCTGCTCGACATGCCCTGGGGCGCTCACGCCCCCGACCATGTGCTCACCGAACCCAAGGATGAGGGCGGGCTCATTCGAATTCGCCCCGATCTTGCGGCGCTGAGATCCAAAGACGCTCTTACCCGCGAACGCGCCTACCTGGACCTTGCGGTGGAAGCCGGCATACCTCTGCTCGAAGGACGCGCACGCGCTATCGCCGTGGAAGCATCGAGCGCAGAAGAGGCTCTAGAGGGTTGCCGCCTGGCCTTCGCCATACTGCAAACCACTCGCCTTCGCATGAGCCGCGCGGATTTCATCGCCTGTCCATCCTGCGGGCGCACGCACTTCGACCTGCTGGATACCACCCGGCGCATCAAGGAACGTTTCGCACATCTTCCGGGTGTGAAGATTGCGGTCATGGGATGCATCGTCAACGGCCCCGGCGAAATGGCCGATGCCGACTTCGGATACGTCGGCACCGCACCGGGCAAGATCGATCTATACGAAGGTTACCAACGAGTTGAGACCGGGCTCGCCAGCGAAAAGGCCGTGGATCGTCTGCAGGCGCTCATTCAATCACGCGGGCTCTGGCGCGAGCCCTGATCGCCTGCTATGCTCCCTCCGACATCAAGGAGGATGTGATGAAGACCCTCGCCGCCTTAGCCATTCTAATTCTCGCCCTGCCCGCTTGTGCCGATTCGCTCATCGGTCTGTTCGCCGACGAGGGTGGCGACCAGTGCTGGGCGAGTATCGAGCCCTATGTGGAAATCGAGCTGCATGTTCTCGTGTTTTTAGATCCCTACGATTTCTACGGCGGCCTGACCGCGGCGGAGTTCCGTCTGGAAAACTGGCCGGGGAATCCGGGTTATCCCTTGGGCATGGTCACGGCAAACTGGAACAGCGATTTGCTCTTGGGCGAACTGGACGATGATTTTTCCATCGCCTTTTCAGCGGCACAGCCAGGCCCCATTGTGGAACTTGGAACTCTGAGCCTGCAGATGTTCAGCGAGGATTGGATCGAAGACGGCCAACAGATCGTTGTCGGGCCGGGAAATGATTGCTCCTGCATTGTGCTGGTTGATGAGCTTTTCGAAATCTATGACGCCGACGGTCTGCAGTTCACCTTCAACTGCGAGGAGCTTTGCAGCTGCATACCCGGGGGCACGCCTATCCAGAGCAATTGGAGTCACATCAAGAGCATGTATTGAGCCTTGCGCCACAATCATTGCGAAAGTTATTATAATTATGGAGGTGGCGGGATGAAGTTTGCTCTAAGTACTATCTTACTTTTTCTTTTCTTTACGAATGGCTTTTCATCGCAATCGGCTATTGGGGTTTTCGTCGACGAGCAAGGCTATTACTGTACTGCGAATATCATCCCCTACGTATACCTTGAGCTCAACATTCTCGTTTATAACTCCCCATATGATTTTCCCTATACAGAGGTTACCGGCCTTGAGTTTAGTATTCAAAACCTCCCCACTTTCAACGAATACCCACACGGGATGTATGAGTTTGAGTGGTTTTCAGAGATGACTGTTGGAGACCTCGCGACAGGTGTACGCATCGATTTCGATCCGCCATTAGATGTTTCAAGTTTCTTTACTCCAATCGGAACCGCTACATTCCTGGAGTTCGATGACGCGTTGATGCCAGATTATCATCTAATCTGCATCGGAGAAAGTGATCTGGGAGGGGGAGTCATTCTATATCCGCCTAACGCAGACCCCTTCTTCGTAGAGAGAAATGGATCTTTCGGTTTTAACTGGGACACGTGGGAAGTTCTCTACTGCTTCGACGACTACTATTGCTTCACCCCAGTTAAACATCAAACTTGGAGCGCGATCAAATCTCTCTATCGATAGATGTTTTTACTTAAGCAAAGTCAGTTTTGCTTCGCGACTCACTTCACCCGCCTGAAGCCTTAACAAATAGATTCCCGACGGCAACGCATTGCCCTCGTCATCTCGTCCGCGCCAGGTATACCCATGTTCGCCTGCATCCAAGAACCTTTCGGTGTACAGCTCGCGCACCTGCCTTCCGGCGATATTGAAAATCGCCAGATGAACTCGCGCAGGTAGATCCAATTCGAAGCGAATCTCCGTACTCGGATTGAATGGATTGGGATAGGCCGGATACAAGCACGCCAAAAGCGATGGCGCCTCTTCGCTGGCTCCCGTTACCTGCCAGGCAATCTGCTGATAGAAAAGCGCGGTTTGCAGGTTGAGCCCGCCAAAGAATTCCAAACCGTAGGGGCTCTCCTCGAAAATGTGCGCATAGAAAGTGCAGGCGCTGAGGTAACTCCCCTCCAAGCTGGGGTGGTATCCATCAAAAGCCCAAAGCTCAAGATCGGGATTCACCGACAGGGCCGCCGACCAGGCTTCTCCCGCTGGAACGAGCAGGGCACCAAGCTCATTGCTGATGTTTCGATACGCGGCGGTGGCATCCGCCTGCATGGAGAAGTAGCCGTCGAACTTGGGGCTGCAGTAATCTTCGATGCAGTAAGGGCCTTCGGCATTTTCCCAACCCTGTGTCAGGTAGAAAGCCGTGTTCGATCCTGTGTCCGTGATGAGCGAGTCGAGAAAACGTGCGGAGGGATAGAACGATTCGTCGCGCCAATGCGGAATGACTGGGAAGAGACTGTGTTCCTGCAGGACCACGTGATCCCAATCGCGCTCTTGGATTTCGTTCAAGGTCGAGGCATAGCTCGTATGAAAGCTGAGAGTGGATCCGCCTACCGTGGATTCTCCAACATAGACATCGTGGAAGCCTGAAGTTGCCAAGCCTTCGAAGAGCCCTGGTAGATCGTTGTAAAAGGTGTGGCTATTGCCCACGAAGAGAACGCTGGTCTCTTGAGAGATTCCGCTGGTCGCGAGAGCGATCAAGATTGCAAAAGTCGATAGGAGCTTTCGGTGCATGCTTAATTATACCGGACATGGGCACCCTTTTCATGGGCAAACTCACTATTTCAGCAAACAGAGTTTCCGGGTCGATCGAAGCCCCTTCGCCTCAATACTTGCATGGTAGATTCCAGAAGGCAGCGAGCGCCCCATGTCATCTTGTCCCCTCCATGTAATCACATGTGGACCGGCCGGCAGCTCGAAGCCTGACAGAAGCTGTTTCACGCGGCGACCTTGCGCATCGTATATCGAAAGATCCACTAACGACGAGCTTGTGAGCTGAAAGCCGATCTGAGTTTTCGGATTGAAAGGATTCGGCTGGGCAAACAGCTTGAAGCTCGGATCAGCTACTTGCTGAAGCCCCGATGCTTCCGCTGCAACTTCCTGATAGAAAAGTGCCCGCGCGGGATCCAGGCCGCCAAAGAAATTCAAGCCGATGGGACTTTCACTGAATACACGTGTGAAGAAAACACAGGCCGCCAAATAGCTCCCTTCGGCGCTGGGATGGTAATTGTCTGGAAGCCAGAGTGGGGATCCTGGATCCAGGATCAAGGCGGCGGCGAAAGCCTCGCCCACGGGAGCGAGCATGGCACCCACCTCAAATGCGATGTCGGTGTAGGCCGCGGTCAAATGGGCCTGCATGTCGAAGTATCCGGAAAACTCTGGGCTGCAATAACCGGAAACACAGTAGGGCCCTTCGGCGAATTCATAACCCCAGGTCATGAAGAGAGCCATGTTGGAGCCGGTACTGGTGATGAGCTCGTGGTAGTCGCGAACCGCGGGATAGAAACTCTCATCCCGCCAATGCTCGATGACAGGATAGAGGCTGTGCTCCTGAAGGACCACCCGATCCCATTCGCGCTCAATGACCAGGGCACGAGTTTGTGCATTGGCGAAATGAAACGCGAGGGTGGACCCACCGTAAACCGACTGATCCACATAGACACTCTTGCCGCCGGCTAAAGCCAGGCCCTCAAAGAGGCCTGGAAGGTCATTGGCGCCAGTGTGGCTGTTCCCAATGAACAGCACGCTCGTGTCCTCAGCCCAAAGGGTCTGGACCACGAGCAGCAGAAGCACCGCCAGCAGAATTCGTCTTGTTTTCATGCCCTAAGTATAGCGGATATTCACTTTCGAAATCTTCCACAAAGGACCGGGAACAAAGCCGCCCGGCCACCGTAGGTCAAAGACGACAAAGGAGAACCCCATGTCATTCTGGATCCTGCTTGCGGCCGCCGGCTTCATACTCGCCGCCGCCGGTCTACTTTTCATCTATCGAAAAGTCTGCGCCGGCGACATGCGCAAGAGCTGCTTCTTTCGCTATCTCATCGGAGTCGTGTCTCTGTTCGCCTTTGCCATGGTCAGCGGGCTTATGCCGGAACGAAGCACAAACCTATTCGCTTTGTTTCTGCTGCTGCCCGCAGTGATATCCATTACGCTCATCATTCGCAGCCGCAGCCTGACCAAAGACCTTCAATAGAAAACCCCCCGCCAATCCGGCGGGGGCCTTGTTCCCAGTCCGCAGTTCTCAGTCCTCAGCTCAGCTATTTGCTCAAGGCCCACTTGATCTTGTTTTTAAGCTCCAGCTCTCCGGCCTCGCCACCGTAGCCGATGGTTTTGAAGAGAATCTTCCCATCTTTTCCAAGGATGAAGCTCGTGGGAATCCCCGAAACGCCGAAGGCCTCCACCGCAGGACGACCTTCGTCGCGAGTCTTGTCGAAGTAAATGGGCAGACTCAGTCCGAGCTCGGCCCAGGTCGCCTCGGCCGCGGCCTTGCGCTCCTCGCCCTCGACTCGTTCCCAGGTGTTGACGGGAATGACGACGAAGTCGCCGCCCTCGACAAACTCCGGGACCATCTTGTCGATGCCGGGCAATGCCATTTTGCAAGGGCCACACCAGGTAGCCCAGAAGTCCAGCAGAACGACTTTGCCGGTCAACTCTTCCAGGCCCAGGCTGACGCCGTCGAGGTCGGTGAAGATGGCGCCGGGGGCGTCCCAGTTCAGGGCATGCTTCTGGTACCCGGCCCAGGCCTTGTCGCGAGATTCCTGCTGAACCTGTGCCATGTGCGCCACGAATGGCTGTTCGCCTTCGTAGACTTCCTTCCAGCCCTTGAGTTCAACCGGAGACAGTTTGGCAAGAGCCGCCAGCTTTTCATAGTTGGCGCGAACGTCATCGTGCATTTCCATGCGAGTCTGAATGCCGATCAACTCGCGATACACTTCGGCATCGGCGAAGTCGGGGAAGTCATCGACAATGCAGGTGAGGTGCGGTAATGCGTCGCGCCCCAGGCCCTCCTTGATGCGAAGCTGCGCCAAGGCGAAGTGCGATGCAGCGGTGGCCTCAGCGTTGTCGCGCGCCCACTCGGCCTGACTCAAGATGCCTTCGGGGCTCCATTTCGCTTCATTCAACAGTGTAAGACTCTGCTCAAGCAGAGCGGCCGCGCGTTCATCATCGGCCAGGCCCGAGAAGCGCTGGGCCAGATAGTTGGCGAAACCCGGCTCAATGGGCAGACCGGAATCCACAACTTCCATGGCCTTCTCCACATTGTTCATAGCGCCGAGCGACCAATAGATGATGTATCCGCGATCATCATTGGCGCCCTCCCATTCGGGGAAAATGCGGTGCAGATTCTGAAGCTGCTCAACGCGAATTTCCATGTTGGCCTCGTGCATGGCCTTGTAGTGCAAGATTTCGCGGGCAGCATCGCTGCCCTGGAAGTGATGCAACATGGCGTCGCGCACGTTCTCCATGGCTTCCTGTCGATCGATCTGCCAGTAGAGATCGAGCATGTCCACGATTTCGCTGGGCAACTCATCCCACTCCTGCCAACCAGCCAGCCGCTTGCCAAGCTCCACATCGATGTGACGCGTCAGCGAATCCGGTGCTTCGTCGCCGTATTCATCCAGGGCCATGAGCCACTTCTCGCGCTGTGCGCGGAAGTTTGTGGGATGTGCGGCAAGTTCCAGATCGACGAACTCCTTGGCTCCATCACGCTCTCTTGGGAAGCTCAGAACATCTGCCAAGCGTTCCTGTCCCGCGAGTAGGCGGAAGTTCTGGAAGTTGGCGCCCGGCGCAGCGACTCCATCCTCATTAAGCAAGATCTTCCAACTCTGACCCTGGTTGTTGTCGAACAACTCGAGGTCGTCACCATCCACGAATGCGAAGACCAAGACGGCTGGATCATCGATAAGGTCGCTGGGCGTAAAGCTGGCCTGCCAGTTTG
>JACNKJ010000162.1 GCA_014382085.1 bacterium | reverse complement strand
ATGCGCTGGGCACCTTGGGAAAAAGCAAGGGGCGTTCAGGCAAAGGCTTGTTCTGTTCTTCCGCGTGATCCCGATAGTTCAGGCCCAGGCAGATCACCTTCGTCGGATTGGGAATGGGCGGCGCAAGGCGCACAGTGTCCGGATCAATGCGCGGCGGAATTTCGAAATCACCCGCGGCATAGGCGGCCGCCACCTTGTCCATGAGTCCCGCGTCCAAAACGCAGCGCCAGCTGGATGGACCGGCAGGCATGGCGGCCTGTAAGTCCACAAAGTTGCCGTCGTCCATGCGGACGCCCGCGCATTCTTCGTAACGATTTCCGTAACTGATGAGCTTCATCTCTTTACCAGTCCCGCCAAAGCTTGAGTTTGCGGTGGCCGTCTTCGGTCACGATTTCAATTTGATGACCCTGCCCCGTTTCGTCCCTGATTACGCAGGCCTCCGGAGGAATCAGATAACGGCGGGTCATGCCGTTGCAGCCGATCTCCACGCCGGCGGCGGCCAGATCCTGCACGCCCTGGGAATCGAGGTAGAGTTCATAGCCCGTATCGCCGATCTGGATTTTTTCGGGGCTGCAAAAAGCTGTGTAGCTTAGGCCTCTCGAACTGAACTCGGGCAGATAGTGATCCATGTTGGAGGCGAATCCGTCGTCGGTGGAAAAGCTGAAGACGCAGGCATTGCCGTTCCAGGGGAAATCGCCTGCAGCATCGGCGCGCCAGAGCAGATCCATGGCGGGATCAACCGTCTGCCCGTTGCCCATGGCCCAAATGGCGACTTCACCCATGGGCGCGATCCAGACTTCGCCGTCGGCCTGAAGGGCGTCCAGGAGAATCCCCAGGCGATTTGCGTCGATGATGTCCACGCTGGTCTGATCTTCGCTATCGGTGCGCGTGTAAAGATGGATCCAGCGGTGCTCGCTCTTCCAGGTTGCCAGGCGCGAAGGGTCGGCCAGCCAATCGGCGATCTGGCTCGGCTCAAGAGCCTGCACTTCCGCCGCGGTTAAGGTGAGAGGCAATTCATAGGGACTCGTGCGCTCCCAACCCTGATCCCATGCCGCGTCATCGGGCATGCCCAAAAGATGCGAGCCCCAAGGTTCGAAGCTGACGAGCCCGTTGCGCGCTACCAGATATCCCGCGTCCTTGACGGCCCGCAAGGCCGCCTCATCGTGAACATGGGTGGGATAGGCGAAACTCAGGATTGACGCGCCAAGCAAATTTTCCAGCCAGACCTTGCCGTCTTCCACTTCAACGCGAAGAGAGTCTTCGTCCAGACCGCCGTGGGTAAAAAGCGTAAGACCATCCTCGCCGGGATAGCTGGCTTCGACCGCATGAAGCAGGCCCGCCAAATTCGCATCGGCACGCGCGATCCATTCCCAATAGGCTTCCTCTTCGCCCACCCATCCGAAGCGATAGGCGGCAGCTTCGGGATAGCTCACCGACAAACCGAAATCGCTCAAAGCGCTTTCGAGATCAAGTAGATGGCTGAGCTGCGGCTCGTGGGTATCGTCGTTGCTCAGATACCATTCGCCAAGAAGTTCGCCCACATCGTCTTCGTCGGGCGTGTTGCATTCGCAGGCCGTCAGCATGATCGCCGACAGTGCGAACAGAATCGTCAAGGTCCATTTGAGCAGCCTCATATCCGCCTCCTAGAGTCGGAAGTCATCCTTCCCGCAAGTTTCGATGAGCGCGGCCATAAGCTGGATGGACGCGTCTACATCGTCGGGATGTACGGTCTCGATGACCGAGTGCACGTAGCGAGTGGGCACGCTGATACAACCGGCCGCCGCACCCTTGCCGCCGCGCTGAATGGCCGCCGTGTCGGTGCCGCCCCGCGGCAGAACTTCCATCTGATGGGGAATGCCCCGCTCTTCGCAAAGTTCGCGCATGCGGTCTCGCAGTTTCCAGTTGGGAACAACGCTGCCGTCGTAGGCCTTGATGGCCGTACCTCCGCCGAGCTTCGACACGAACAGGTGTTGCTCCACGAAAGGAACGTCATTGGCGAGGGTCACATCGAGGGCGATACCCAGATCGGGGTCGATGTTTCGCGCGGCCACCATGGCGCCGCGAATGCCGATTTCTTCCTGAGCGCTGCCCACCGCGTAGATGTCCATGCGGTTGCTCTTCGACGCACGCAGGCCTTCGATCATCACGAAGACGCCCACACGATCGTCGAAGCTCTTGCCGTTGATCAAGTCTCCCATGAGAACGATTTCCCGCTCGCGGGTGACCACGTCGCCCACGCGCACGAGTTCCTTCACCTTTTCCACGGGCAGCCCCAGGTCGATGGTGAAGTCTTCCAGGCGCAGGGTCTTCTTTCGATCCTCGTCGGTCATGATGTGGATGGGTTTGCTGCCCATGACGCCGAGCAGGTCCTCGCGGCCGTGCACGATCACGCGCTGCGCCGTGAGAGTTTTAGGGTCGAAGCCGCCCAAAGGAACGAAGTGCAAGAAACCCGTATCGCCGATGTGGCTGACCATGAAGGAGATTTCGTCCATGTGACCGCTCATCATGAAGCGGCCCTCTTCGCTGCCCTTCTTCATCGCAACTACATTACCGATGCCATCGACTTCGATGGAATCGCAGAGCGGCTCAAGTTCGCGGATTACAATCTTGCGCACTCGTTCTTCGTGTCCGGGGGCGCCGGGAATCTCGCAAAGTTCTTTCAGAAGAGGCAGATTGATGGCCATGGAGGCTCCTTCATCGGATGGACCGTGGGACGGGAATGACGCAGTTTATACGCGCGCTGGCGATTCAGGCAAGCAGGTCTTAGCGACTGTGGCGTCGGATGAGGAAAACTCCGGTGAGAATCATCACGCCGCCCAGAGCTGTAGACGGCCCCAGTCGCTCGCCCAGGGTCAGGGCGCTCATGGCCAGGCTTGCTACCGGAATAAAGTAGATATACACGGAGGGCCTGTTAGCGCCCAGGCGACGTACTGCCACCGACCAGATGAGATAGCCCGCCAGGGTGGAAATGAGTCCGATAAAGGCCAGGGCCAACCAGGCTTTCATCGGCATTTCAGCGAGATGGCTGAAAATCGGCGGCGGTGTGAAGAGGCTGGTGATCACCGTTCCGGCCGCCAGAATGAAAACCGTGATGGGCAGCGAAGAACCCGCGGAATCGAAAACCCGCTTGGCCACCACGGAGTAGAGCCCCCAGCTCAGCGGCGCCCCGAGCACGAGCAAGGCCCCTATGGATAGATGCATGGAAGACAAGTCGCCGCGCGTGGCCAAAGCCACCACTCCCGCCATGCAGAATGCCTGACCCAGCCATTGAAGCTTGCTCAGGTTCTCCTGTCCGGCAATTCGAGCGAAAAGTGCCGTCCAGGCGGGCACCGACCCCACAAGAATCGAGCTCATCATGGCCGCGCTGCCCGTGCTTTCCGGATCGGCCATGAGCGCCTGCGTGCCCAAGTTCAACATGATGTGATATCCCGGCACGCCGAGCAGCGCCAAGGCGAGGCTGCGCCAGGGGTGCATCCGAATCTGCACGAGGATGCTCCGCCGCCAGTGCCAAAGCATGAAGGCCAGCAGGGGCATGAAGATCCAGAAACGGGCGAGTACAAGCTCAAGGGGACTGAGCCAGCGAAGCAGAAATTTCACGATGGGATAGGCCGCGCCCCATGACAGCACCAAGAGTACGAGCAGAAAGTGGATCCAGCCCTTGCCGCGCTCAGGATTCATCGAGGAATTCCTGGGATTCCAGCTCCATGGCCCATTTTTCCCAACGGGCTTCGCGCCGGGCGACGGTTTCCACCAGATCCGCATGCCGCCAGGCCAAGTCGCGCAGGGTGGATTCGTCCAGGCCGCCCTCGGCCAAACGATCCTCGATGTCTTGCTTATCGGCGGCGGCCGTGGCCAAGCTCTTTTCCAGACTCGCTAGTTCGCGCTTACGCCGAGCCAATCGATTCTTCGACCAGCGCTCCACCCGCGACCTGTTGGGGGCCGGTGACTGGAGCCTGGCGACTTGCGGCTGTGGACTGGAGACTGGTGTCTGGAGACTCTTCGCCTCGTGCACGCGAAACTCCGAGAAGGTGCCCGGATAGTCGGTCACGGTGCCGCCCTCGATGCGAATGACGCGATCGGCGATGCGATCCAGGAAAACACGATCGTGACTCACGATGATGAGCGTTCCGCCATAGGCGTCCAGGGCTTCTTCCAAAGATTCGGTGGCCGGAATGTCCAGGTGGTTGGTGGGCTCGTCCAGCACCAGAAAATTGCTCTGCTGATATACGAGCTTGAGCAGGCTCAGCCGGTTGCGCTCGCCACCTGAAAGCTGGTGCACTTTTTTGTCCAGGTCGTCGGAGAAAAATCCGAATCGCGCCAGCTGAGTGCGGCAATGACCCTCGGTCATCTGCGGATCCAGCCGGCGAAACTCTTCCTCAACCGTATTAGCGTCGCTGACCATGTCGAGGTGTTGATCGAAGAAACCGGGGTCCACGTCTTTGCCAAATTTGATGTGCCCCGTATCGGATTCCACACGCCCCATGAGAATTCCGATGAGCGTGGATTTACCCGCGCCATTGGGACCAATCAGCCCGATGCGCTCACCGCGGCCGATGTGAAGATCGAGTTTGTCAAAAAGCTTCTTCTCGCCGAAGGCCTTGGACAAATTCTCAGCCTGCAGCACCGTGCGCCCACCCGCCCGCGCATGCTCGAGGCGCAGGTTCATGGTGCGCTCGTCGCTGGGCTTCTCGATGGGCACGATCTTATCGAGAATCTTGCGCCGACTCTGGGCTTGCTTGGTTTTCTGCCCGGCAATATTCCGCGCGATATAATCCTTCAGCCGTGCAATCTCATCCTGTTGCCGCTGCCAGGCAATGGTGTCCAGGCGCTCACGTTCTTCGCGCAGCTTCTCGTACTTGCTGTAGTTGCCGGAGTAGCGGCGAATGCGCGCGTCTTTCAGGTGCCATGTAGTTTGCGTGAGACGATCGAGGAAGGCGCGGTCATGGCTCACCATGAGAATGGCGCTCTTCTCCTGAAGTAGGTGTCCCTCCAACCATTCGATGGCGGAAAGGTCGAGATGGTTGGTGGGTTCGTCCAATAGTAGCAGGTCGGCCTTCTGCAGAAGCACCGATGCCAAAGCCGCCACGCGCTGTTCGCCACCGGACAGGGTGGTGATGGATCGGTGGAAATCCGATTCGCGAAACCCCAGGCCATGAAGCACGGCGCCCACACGGGCATCGAGGGTGTAACCTTCGAGAGCTTCGAAGCGATTCTGCAATTCGCCGTAGCGATGCACGAGAGCCTCGTGCTCGGCGCGTTCGGGTGTGGCTTCCAAGCGTGCCACCAGATCTTCCAGCTCGGTTTCCAGATCCACGGCCTCGCCCTGAGTGGAGCGCACCGATTCGAAAAGACCGCGGTCGCCGGCCAGGGAAAGATCCTGGCGCAAATAAGCTACACGTAGACGGCGCGGTCGATCCACCGAGCCAAGATCCGCGCGAAGATCCCCGGTGAGAATTCGGAAGATGGTGGTCTTGCCCACGCCATTGCGCCCCACAATGGCGGCCCGCTCTCCCGGTTCAAGAGAGAGGTCCACATCGCGAAGGATGGGTATCCTTCCGTAATCGAAGGAAATCGAGCTGAGACTGATAAGCGGCATAGGCAGCAAGATAGCAAGCCGTCGCCGAATTGTCAGCCTAGGGGACTAGGCGCTTTCGGCAAAAGCCTTGAACTGCTCCAAGTATCTCTGGGTCTGCTTAGGGAAGGCCCCGCGCATGAATGGCGCTACAATCTTCATGATGCCGCTGAAATGGAACTCCTGTTCGGCGATCCATCGGGTTTTCCCCGATTCATCCACGAATCGATTGACCACCCAGTTCTTCACGCCTTTGGCTTCGTAGGTACCTGAAAACTCATCGGGCAGGTTGCGACGGGTGATGGTTTCAACCAACTCGATGCGGCGACGGCCTTCTTTGAAAACCATGCGTGACTTGGCGCCCGGTTGGCCGGGCTCGCCGTGCAGGTGCTCAAAGCTTTGAAGGTCCGGCTGCCATTTGGATAAGTTCTCCGTGTTGTCGAAAAGTTCGACAACACGTTCTCTAGGCAAATCCAGAAGAACCTCGCAAACGTATTTCATCTAATCTCCATTGCATGCTGACAGCATGCCGACGCTAAGGGGCCGGTAGTATAGAACAAGGGC
>JACNKJ010000096.1 GCA_014382085.1 bacterium | reverse complement strand
TTTACTACTTCCTCACCTGGGTTATCTTCTAATCTATGAAAGATCTGCTCCTTTTCGGCGCCTCCGGTTCCATTGGAGGTAGCACCCTCTCGGTGCTTCGCGAACACTCCGGCGAGTTCGCCCTGGCGGGGCTTGCCGTGAACCGCAGCACCGCTGAACTCGAAGATTGGTTCGCCGAGTTCTCTCCCCGGAAGGTGGCCATCGATGATCTTTCGGCCCGCGAGGCCTGGCGCGAGCTGCACCCCAACCTGGCTGCCCGCTATCTGCTGGATGGCCCCGCCGAGGCCCTGCTCGACCTGCCCGCCCATCGTGTGCTCAATGCCGTTACGGGATTTGCGGGGCTGAAGATTACCCTGGAGGCCGTGGAGCGTGGTTTGGACGTGGCTCTGGCCAATAAGGAGTCCCTGGTTTGCGGGGGCAGCTACCTGCTCGATCGCCTGACGGGCAGCGGCAGTCATCTTCTTCCCGTGGACAGCGAACACGCCGCACTCTTCCAATTGCTGGAGGGGCGCGATCCGGACACGATCGATCGACTCATTCTCACCGCTTCGGGCGGACCTTTCCGGAAACTTCCGGCGGGGGATTGGAGTTCGATCACACCGGAGCAGGCGCTCCGCCATCCTACCTGGAATATGGGACCGCGCATCACCATCGATTCGGCGACCCTCTTCAACAAGGGCCTGGAAGTGATCGAAGCGGCCCTGCTCTTTGCCGTTCCGGAGGAGCGCATCGATGTGCTGGTGCATCCCCAATCTCAGGTGCATGCCCTGGTGGCGCTCAAGGACGGCTCCACCCTGGCGCAAATGGCCAGCCCCGACATGCGCCTTCCCATTCATCAGGCTCTGGCCTGGCCGGAAAAAGCGGTGGGGGGATATGGTCGGAATGACTTTGGAAAACACTTTGAAATGAGCTTTGAACCTGTTGACAATGATAGATTTCCATCACTAGGCCTAGCCCGGCAATGTCTCCGTCAGGGAGGCACTTCAAGCCTGGCTCTCAATGCCGCCGACGAGGTGGCCGTGGCCGCATTCCTGGAAGGCCGCCTCGATTTTCCGGGCATCTTCCAAACCGTTAAGGCCGTATTGGATGCGGGTGGCTTCTCCGCCGCCGGGTCCTGGAACGACTTACTCGCCGCCGATCAAAGAGCGCGAACCCTGGCCGCCGAGCATATTTCCGCTTCGAGCGGCCGGGCCAAGAAAGAGGCAGACGCATGATTCTCACCACCCTCCTGGCCGGTGTTTTTACCATCGGTGTCATTATCATCGTGCATGAGCTGGGACACTTCCTAGCAGCTAGGGCGGTGGGTATTCACGTACACCGTTTTTCCGTGGGCATGGGTCCGGTGATCCTGCGCAAACGGGGCTTCGGTACCGAATGGGCACTCAGCCTATTGCCCCTGGGCGGATACGTTCGCATGGCCGGCATGGAGCTGGCGCCCATGGAAGGCGGCGAGTTCGACGAGACTGCTCTGCCGCCCGAGAGTCTCTATCGCAACAAATCCCTGGGCGCGCGCTTTCTCGCCATCATCGGCGGGCCGCTGGCGAATCTGATTCTGGCGGCGCTCATCAGCATCGGCCTGCTTTGGGCAGGGGGCGAAACGATCTTCCCGACCACATGGCTGGCAGATCCCACAGCGGACAGTCCCGCGGCGGCCCTGGACATTCAGCGAGGCGATCGCCTGGCCCGCGTGTCGGGCGAGGAAGTAGATGACTGGAATTCCGTGGATCGCCTTCTCCGCGCCGATGACAGCAGTCCCGTGTCCATCGTGGTGGATCGCGAAGGCCAGGTGCTGAATCTGGCCATCGAGCGGCCCGAGGAGGGCCTGGGATGGGGACTCATTCCACTCTTCGACAATCGCGTGGGGCGTGTGCTCAAGGACGGCCCCGCCTTCGAAGCGGGCCTGCGCGAGGGTGACGCCATCGTCGAGGTGGATGGAAAGCCCGTGCAATTCTTCGAGGAAATCGCCGAGATCATCAACACCCGAGCGGGGGAAGAAACCCTGATTCGTTGGGACCATGAGGGAACACTCATGGAGGCGCGGCTGACCCCCGAGGCCAGCGAGGTTCCAAACGCCGATGGCAGCGTGGAAGTTATCGGCCGCATTTTCTTCGAGCCCTATCTGGGAAGCCGGCCCATCGGAATTTGGGGAGCGGTGACAGGTGGCCTAGACCGCACCTTCGGCTACGTAGCCGTAACCTTGGATTTTTTGAAAGAGGCGGTCTTCTTCCGTGTGAGCGCCGACGCGGTGGGCGGACCCATCGCTATTTTCCAGATGGCCGGGCAGATGGCTGGTTGGGGATTCTCGAACCTGCTCTTCTTCATCGCCTTCTTCAGCACGCAACTTTTTCTGTTGAATCTCCTGCCCATTCCGGTGCTCGACGGCGGGCACATCATTCTGATGATTCCGGAGCTCTTCGGTCGTGAGGTCTCCGAGAATCTCAGGCTCAGGCTCACCCAGGCCGGCTTGGTGTTGCTTCTGGGAATCATCGTGCTGGTGGTGTTCAACGATCTGCGGAGAATCATAGGAGGATAGAAGCGCTTAGGGTTCCATCAGGTCTATCCGCCGCTGAATCTCCTGGAAGATGATCCGCCAACGCTCAGGGTTTTTGCGGGAGATGCGCTCGGAAATGTTCATGACCGAATCCACGGGGATTTCCAATGCCAGGGCTCCAAGTACGCTGTCCGCCTCCGCCATCCCCTCAACGGCCAAGCCCCGGACTTCCACAACGCGGAGATACTGCTCCACGAGAAAGAGTTCCTGGGCCTCAAGCTTCGGCGGCGCCTCTACGGGATCCGGAGTCGGACCGCATCCGGCCAGAAGGGCCATTGCGGAGATAATTGTAAGGAAAGCTTTCGAGCCGGTGGTATAGTTGATCACGTTGAACCCCCGGCGCAGTTTAGACGAGGCCAAACGGGATGTCAAAGACGGGGCTCCCAATCTTGCGTCTGGCCCTTGTGGTCAGCCTGGTCGTTTCCCTTTCCGCCTCGGCGGAAGAGGGACGGTCCACCTATGTGGAATCGGTCCAATTTGATGGAAACGTCACCCTTTCCGACGATGATCTGCGCGAGGTCATGCGCACACGCGAGCGCGGATGGCTGCAGCTGACCCATCCCAAATTTAATCCCGAATACATGCGCAGCGATCTGGCTCGCCTGGAGGCCCTCTATCATCGCGCGGGCTTCTATGAAGCGCGGGTTTGGTCCAATTCCGAAAGCGACATCACTCTTCGCCCGGTGGGCGATGCGCGCAATGCGGCCAAGCTGACCATTCACATTGAGGAAGGTCGGCGGCGGCATTTGCGTCGGCGCATTTTTCAGCCGCCCCTGGGTGCCCTGGGGGAAGGCCTTGCGCCACGTCTGAAACTCAAGCCCGGAGAACCCTTCAATCCTCGCGCGGTTGACAGCGAGGGTTCGCGCATTTTGCGATTTTTGCAGAGCAGCGGATACTTCGCCGCGGAAATCAGCACGCGTATGGAATTGTTGGAAGCGCCCAGTTACGCGTCCACCGATTCGGTGGATCTCATTTTCCAACTCAGGCCCGGTCCGCGGGGAATCCTGCGCGAGATCCAAATTAACGGCAGCACTCTGCCAGACGCCTTCCTGCTTCAGGAAATGCGCGTGAAGTTGGGCGAGGTTCTGCTGCTGGAAAAACTGCTGTTAAGTGAACAGAACTTGCTCGACACAGGCCTGTTTCGATCGGCCATCTATCGCATCGAATCTCTGGGACCCGAAGATGTGGGGAGCGAAGGGCTGCGCCTGGTTTGGAGCTTGCGCGAACGCGATCGCGGAGCTGTGGAGCTCGGCGCGGGTTACGGAAGCCAGGACGGCTATCGTCTGCTGGGTGGATGGACACATCGCAATTTCGGATATCCCGGCGGTCGAATCAGCTTCGAGACTCTCCATAATCTAAAAGAAGACAGCAAAAACAATTTCGGTCCCAGCTTCGAGAGACAGGTGCTGGAGTATCAGGTTCGCAACGTGATTCGCGCGGGCAATCACCTGGGCATCGACCTTTTCCGGGAGAAGGACTACGAGCAGCTAAGCGGTCTCTACAGTCTTGAATCCCTGGCTTTTCGGATCACACTTCTCCGGCGTCTCAGTCCGAATGTCGTGCTGCGTCTGCGCGAACAGCAGCGCGTAGGCACCCAGACTCTTTTAGAAAGTACCGACGAGGGGGATCCTCGTTATCTCACGCGTTCCTTTGCAACCTTGCTCGAACGCGACCGCCGAGATCATTATCTGCATCCCAAACGTGGAGATCAAATTCTCGCCAGTTACGAAATCGCGGGTGGCTGGCAGGGGGGCGATCATCACTTCCAGAAGATCAAGCTCAGCGGACGCTGGTACGACAGCTGGCGAGGTGGCGTGATGGCCTCCAGGCTTTCCCTGTCATGGGTGGGAGCCTACGGCAAGAGTCAGGACGTGGACCTCACAGCTGTGCCCGAGGATGGCGTTCCTTACGATGAACGATTCTATTGCGGCGGATCTCACACCGTGCGCGGCTACGAAAATGCCAGTCTCGGTCCAAGGCGGGATCCCGACTTGGATCCCGGTGAAGGTAATGCCCAGGGCGGACGCTTCATGTTCGTGGGCAATATCGAGTGGCGCCGGTCATTGGCGGCCCTCATGCCCTTCCGATGGAGCAAGGGTCTGGGCGCCTCCATTTTCCTGGATGCCGGCAACAGTTGGTTAAGCCCCAAGGAAATCGCCATCGATCGCCTGCTCCCCTGGGACGGCGATTCCGATGACAATCTGCGTCTCTTTTGGGGTACGGGCCTTGGCATTCACTACGTCACCCCCGTTACGGTACTGCGCCTCGATCTGGGTTTCCCCGCCAGTTGGGTGGAAGATCGCAACGGAATTGTATGGCACCTCAGCCTGGGACACAGTTTTTAATGAAGCGGCGAATGAAACAGTCGACCCTGGTGGCTTTGGCCCTAACCCTGATGCTCATCATCGCATTCGGGCTTGTCCTCAAGTTCAAAAACTCATGGGTGGCGTCGCGAATTGCTGGATTGGTCACCACAAATCTGCTCGCCGATGCCGGATATGAGATGAGCCTGGAAGGGATCTCCTGGCGGCTGGAAGAGGGCATTAACTTGAAAGAGCCTCGCATTCGATATGGCGGCGAGCATCGGGAACCCTTCGATCTTTTTGAAGCCGAGAGCCTGAGCATGCAGCTTCGCCTGCGGAGTTTGCTCAAGGGGAATTTAGAAAGCCGCAGCGTCTCTTTGGATGGGGCCGTGGTGCGAGCGTATCCGGTGCTGGCCGAAGGATGGGGCTACCCCGGTCTGGACCAAGAAGGGCAGGAGCCCAGCGAGGCTCAGGTGATTCTGGAATCCGTGAGCCTGAACAATTTCCTTTTGCTGCGGCCAGGTGATGAGGGCATCGACAGCTTGAGCATTCAGCATGCACACTTGGGTTTCCGCCGTGACTACAATGGCATGCAGGTAAGCATTGACTCCCTGCTTGGCCAGCTTCCATCGGGATTGGATGTTTTGGCCCTTCAGGGCGACATGACCCTGGCGGATCAGAATTTGAGACTTCAGTCAGTCTCCCTCAGCTTACCTGGCAGCGATTGTCAAATCGAAGGCGAGTTGCAGTTGAGTGGCGGTTTCATGCTGGATTTAGCAGGCCAGGCCGACAGCCTTCGCCTGGATGAAGTGGCCGCGCTTCTTGGCGAAAACCTCGAAACCGACAGCAGTCTTCGCGGACGTTTCCATATTTCCGGGCATCCCGACAGTCTTCACCTGGCCGGCCGGGTCAGCGGAAACCTCTTCGATTTCCAGTTGGATGAAATGGAGCTCAAGGGTTTCTACGCGGGGCATGGGCAACTGAGCATTCGCGAAGCGGAGGGCCGGGTCAATCGTAACGCGGTTCGTGGGCGCGCGGATTTTTCGCTACCCTATGACGATCTACCCCTGAGTCTGGAAATCAGCGGAGAAGTGGCTCACTTCGATCTGGGTAAATTCCTGGGAGACGGTCCGCCCAGCGACTTGAACGGGCGGGGGAGCGTTCAAGGTGGAGAGAATGATTTGTCCCTACACTTCGAACTGGGTCCCGGCAAGTTCATGGATCTGCCCTTCGCCGCTTGTGTGGCCGATATTGATCTGCTCGGCGACAGTTTGAGCCTTCGCCACATCGTGGCTTCGGATGAGGGTCTCGATGTGGAGCTGAGCGGTTGGCTCAAGCCCGAAGAGGAGATTCTGCAAATCACAGCCTCGGGCAGTAGCCGTTCTTCCGAACTTGCGCGTTTCTTCAGCGCCGACTCAACCCTCACCGGAGATCTGGATTTTACCCTGAAAATTAGCGGTCCCATCGCGGCTCCAGCCCTGGAAATGCAGGGGCCATTCTGGGATGCGGTGTACATGGGCGCTCATGTGGATTCGGGAAGGGTGGAGATCTTCACGGATGCCCTGGAACTGAACCCCCTTGATTTGATACTTGAGGCGAATCACGTAAACTATTGGAAATTTGAGTTTAACAAGGGTTTCCTGCGAGCGCGAGTTCATCCCGACAGTTTGGAATTGGCCTATGCCTCATTGGAGGGTAATCCTCTCAGCGTGACTTTGGCCGGCTTCATCCCCTTGAAAACCCTGCCACCCAGCGTCACTTTCGAGCGTTTCTGGGTTCACTATCAGGAGGAAGATTGGCTCAATGATCGCCCCTTCACCCTGTATCTGGGTGAAGCTCCCCGGGTGGACGCCGTAGAGTTTCTCTCGGGCTCAGGGCGCCTTGGGCTTGAGTGGAAACGTCATCACGGCGGCATCAGCGTGGTGGATTGGAATGAGTTAAATTTCTCCATGTTCCGTCAGTGGTTGCCACCCTTCCTCGCCGATATGGGCAAGTCTCGGGGCCGCCTTCTTCTGGATTCCAGCGACCACCTCGATCTGCGCATGGATCTGGAAGACCTTCGCCTTCAGGGCCAGGACGATGGCAGCAACCAGATCCGCGCGCGATGGGAAGGCGACTCCCTGAAACTGTCCGCACTCCACTGGCGTCTTCCCGACGGTAGTTTCATCAAGGCCAATGGGTGGATGCGTGGACTGCCTGCGCCTGGAGATCTATTGGACAACATCGCTGATATTCAGAAGGACTCCCTGAAGCTCGATCTCAATTTGGACTTCGAGGATTTTCCCTTGGAGCGCCTTATGACCTTCTACCCCGATTCTTTGGATGTATCGGGTCGCATCACGGGAAATCTCCATCTGCACGGTCCCCAAGATCTATTGAGTTTGGAAAGTAGCGCGGAACTTGATTCCTTCCGCACCGGCTACGTCACCTTGGACAAGATCCGTTGGACGGCCAGCTCCGAGGGCCGAACCCTGAATTTCCATCGACTGGAAGCCCGGGTGGGCAGCGGTGAGGGCAGCGTGCTGGAAGCCCAGTTGTCCCTGCCACTGGAACTGTCGCTCTTCGCACCGCCCAAACAGGACCCCGACGGCAAACTGGGCGGCGAGCTTGATTTCTCAGGCCACCTTGAAGACTTCCAACCCTTCCTCTCTCGCTGGCTTGCGGTGGCCGAGGGAGAGTTGGAAGCCCGCATCGCTTTGGCCGGCACGGCGCGTCAGCCCGAACCTCGGGGGCGTCTTGAATTGAAACGTGGCAAGATGCGTCCCATGGCTTGGGAAGAAGAGTTTGTGGATCTGAATGCCCAGGGCCGAGTGGAGGGTGACACGCTCTTTTTGGAAAACGCAGAGGCGCGTGAAGGCCTGCGCTTCGAAAGGGGACGCAGCGGGCGGGTCTCCGCCCAGGGATGGCTTACCTGGCGGGGACCGCTTCGCTACGGGGTTCGCGCCACAGTATCGAATTTCTCCCTGAGCACCCTTCCCATTTTCAAGGGCGTACTCAGCGGCGATCTAACCCTGAGCACCTACTTGGAGGAAGGCTCACGTGAGCATCCCTTCCTGGAAGGAAACTTCGAAGTTTCCCGCGGCGAGCTGCATGATCTTTTAGAGCAGTCGGTGGCCGCTGCCGACGAGCCCGCGCCTCTTTCCTATCGACTGGATCTAAGTAGCGACGGCGGTCTCTATCTTCGCGACGCCGAGGCCGATCTGGAATTGGCCGGAGACATAACCGTAACCAGCCTTCCTTCCGGTCAAGACATCTCGGGTATCCTCGACATCAGGCGCGGTCGCTATACACTCTTCTGGCACGTTTTTCATCTGAAAGAAGGAACCCTCGACTTCAACCGAGCCAAGGGTTTCAATCCCGAACTTTTTATCGTGGCCGAAACCGTAACACGCGACGACAGAATCACCCTCGAGATCACGGGCACTTTGGAAGAGCCCAATGTGGGGGTAGAAAGCTCTCTGGGTTACAACGAGGAAGATGTGCTGCGCATTCTTATTGGCGCTCCTCAGGGCGGGCAAGGGTGGAGCGAAAGCACCACTGAGGCGGTGGGCGGTACGGTGTCCAATCAGTTGGTGGGGCGCCTGGAGTCCTGGGCCTCGGGTGAACTTTTCTCGGGGATCTTCGATACGGTGGAGATCGAGGGGAACCCGCTCAGCGCTCAAGAAACCCGCTGGCAGGTTGGCAGGTACCTGCCCGGTGGCTTCTACGTAACCTATAACCACGGTCTGAGTCTGGATTCTACCTGGGAGTTAGGCATGGAAAATCGGCTCCTGGACTGGATGATCCTGCGAATGGAGCTTATCAATCGGGGTGAGGAATTGGGCGCCGAGACCCTGCCCAACGAATACAACTTCGACATACGATTCCGCTACGAATATTAGGCGAGGTTCACGGTGAAACGCATTCTCCTCCTGATGGTCATTTTGGCGCTCATGGCCACATCCGCGTCCGCTCAATATTTTGGGAAGAACAAGGTCCACTACGAGTCCTTCGACTGGCGTGTTTATCACACTCCGCATTTCGATCTTTACTATTATCCCGAGGAAGAGATCCTAGCCAGCCAGACCGCATTGCTGATCGAGCAGGCCTACGAAAGACTGGCCCTGCTGCTGGATCACCGGCCCAGCGCCCGGGTGCCCATGGTGCTCTACAGCGCCCATCCCTTTTTTCAGCAGACCAACGTAACGCCTTCGCTCATTAGCGAGGCCACCGGCGGCTTCACCGACATCTATCGCAGTCGCGTGGTGCTTCCCTACAACGGATCGGTTCCCGACTTTCGTCACGTGGTCACCCACGAGTTGGTGCACGTCTTCATGCTCGATATCCTCTATGGCGGCATTGGTCCGGAGCACGCCATGCGCAGCTTGGGGCAAATGCAAATGCCGCCGCTCTGGTTCATCGAGGGCATGGCCGAGTACCTTTCCACGGGATGGGATTCCGAAGCCGAACAATTCCTGCAAGATTCCGTAGCCGGAGATTACCTTTACGATCTCGACAGCTACTTCGGCGGATTCATGGTCTACAAGGAGGGCCAGGCCCTCATTCGCTTCCTGGTGGAAAACTATGGCGAAGGTGTGCTGGCCGAACTCATTCGTGGTACGCGCCGGGAAAGGACCTTCGAAAAGAGTTTGGAAAAACGCCTGGGCATGGACCTGAAAGAGCTCAGCCGCCAGTTCCGGCGCGAGGTGCGGGCCATCGCCTGGAAGAATATGGAGGGACGCGAGGATCCTGCCCAATTGGCTTTTCCCCTGCGGGAACACGAAAAGGAACGAAAAGTCTTCTTCCGTAATCCGGTGCTCTCTCCGGGCGGCGATCGCGTGGCCTATTTTTCGGATCACAAAGGCGAGGTGAATCTTTACTTGGCCGCCGTGGCCGATGGGAAGGAAATCCGCAAACTGGTTACAGGTCATCGGTCCAGCGGCATGGAAAGCCTCCATCCCTTCGATTCGGGTGCCTGTTTCGATCCCACAGGTGAGCAACTGGTTTTCGTAGCGCTCAAGGGCGGGCGCGATGAACTTGTCCTTGTGGACGCGGATAAGGGCGATGAGATTCGTCGTTTTCGGCCGCCCCTGGACAGCATGCGACATCCCGCTTGGTCGCCCGATGGAACCCGCATCGTGGTGTCGGGCGTGTCCGGCGGCGTGACCGACCTTTGGGTCTTGGATCTGAACGACGAAAGCTGGTCCAGGCTCACCGAGGATCTGGCCGACGAGCAGGATCCTGCTTGGATCGATGACCATCACTTGGTCTTCGCACGCCATCCCGCCTTGTTCTTCGATTTCTTCGAAAACGGGCCTACCAAGCCCGGCGAACTTTCATTGAAAGACTTCGGCAAACATCCGGAAGTCTTCGACAGCTCGCAAAACTACGACCTGTGGAGCATGTCATTGGGAGGCATGGCGACTCCCTTGATTGCCACGGCGGGAAACGACCGATCGCCCATGCCTCGCCCCGGTGGAGGACTCTTCTTCACCAGCGACGCCGCGGGCATGGAAGATCTGTGGGCCTGGAAACCGGGCGACAGGGCCGAACGGGTTCTGGCGGGAGCCGGTGGCGTGCTCGATCCGAATCTCTCCACCGACGGCCAGCGTTTGGCTTTCGCAACACTTCGCCAAGGCGGCTATGACATCTTCCTTCACGAGGATATCGCCAATCTCACGCCCGGGGAAGAGTCGCCAAGCCCGGAGCTCTGGGCCTTTCAACCCTTCGCTCAGGTCATGCCAGAGCCGAACGCTTTGGATCCGAATGCAGAAGCGGAGGAGCCCGATTCTTTGGCTGGAATATCCGAAGACTACAAAGTGCGCTTCCTGGTGGACGCGGTAGGCAGGCAGCTGACCTATCACAATCTCTACGGCTTTTACGGGAGCAGCGTCATTCAGTTGAAGGACGTGTTGGGCGACCACGAGATGCTCATCATGCTCGACATCTTCGGTCGCATCAGCGATTCGAATTTCCTCTTCGGCTACACCAATCGCCAGAAGCGATTCAACTGGAGTGTGGGTGCATACAGCTTCCTGAACTTCTACCAGAGTACCGTGAGCGGGCTCGAAGAAACTCTGCCCGAAGATCGACTCTTCTACGAGTGGAGCCGTGGCGTTTGGGCGGGGGGCATCTATCCCTTCAGCCTGTTCACCCGCCTGGAAGCCGATCTCAATTTCTATTACACACGGCGCGAGTACTTCACCGAGTTCGATCTCTTCGGAGATCCGGTGGATGTGGAGGAGCGCGATCCCGAACAGCGCCTGCTCCTGCAACCAGGGATATCCCTGGTACGCGACGACGCGCTCTTCGATTACCTGGGGCCGGTTAAGGGCAGTCGCTGGATTGCCAGTCTCAGCTATGCCACCGATGTGGCCGGTGACATCGACGTGAATAGATGGGTGGGCGTGGCCGACTGGCGTAAATACTACCTGGGCCCCGGCGGACATAGCCTAGCGCTGCGGCTTTCCGGGCGACGAAGCGACGGACTATCCAAGAATGGCAAGGGCGATCCGCTCTACTTCCATCTAGGCGGCCCATCCAGTTTGCGCGGATACGACTATCTGGAATTCGCCGGAACGCGCACGGTGCTGGGCAGCATCGAGTGGCGATTCCCCTTCATTCGCGGGGTCTGGTTCGGCGGTCCCATTCCCCTGGCCTTGGGGAATATCGGTGGTGCCTTTTTCGCGGACTTCGGCGGGGCTTGGAATGAGGACGACAAGTTCCAGGCCACAAGTAATGAGGGCGGCTATCACCTTCAGGATCTTCGCGGCGACATTGGCTATGGCCTCAGATTCAACCTGGGCGGCTGGCTCCTGCTCTGGGACTTCGCTTGGCCCACGGATCTGAAGGAGATGGGGGATCGGCGGGTGCACTTCAGTATTGGGGCGCAGTTCTAGTCTTCAGTCTCCAGTCTCCAGTCTCCAGTCCCGAGTCTCCCGTCTCGAATTCTCTAGTTGTCTTCAGACCACGACTTTATAATGGACTTCCAAAGCGCAAAATACATGCGGCGGACTTCTGAGAGTTCTTGGATCATGACCTTGGTCTCATTTGGACCCAAGTAGTTCAAATCAATTGAAAGAAGAAGCAAACTCTCCAATTCATTGCAGGAGCCCGTTGCGATTCGTAGATAACGAGCGAATTCAGGCCTTGAACCCTTTCCTGAGCCTTCTGCGAGATTCGTCGGAATCGAACATGCTGCCCGCCGAATCTGAGATTGTAGTCCGTAGGTTTCCGATTTCGGGAGCTTCGCGGAAAGCCTGTAGACACTCACTGCCAAACGCTGAGACCGCTCCCAGGCTTTGTGATTCCTAAAGTCCCGCATGTCAGTCCTTTCTGCATCCGTGATAGAAAGGCACAAGCAAAATGGATACCCCCTGGAGACTGGAGACTGGAGATCACTTCCTATTGCTTCAATAGCCCATCTCCTCTACTTTCGCTTCCTAACACCTCAGAAAAGGAATCACCGTAGTGCAGCTCAACCCCCCTCAGCAGGAGGCCGTGGATCACGGCGCAGGCCCCTGCCTCGTTATCGCCGGTGCGGGCAGCGGAAAAACCCGCGTGCTCACCAATCGCATTGAACGTTTGGTCATTCAGGGCGTAGCGCCTTGGCGCATTCTCGGATTCACCTTCACCAACAAGGCCGCCGGTGAAATGCGCGCGCGACTCGAAGCTTCTCTGGGACGCGTGGCGCAGCGACTGTGGCTGGGCACATTCCACGCCACGGGCGTGCGCATCCTGCGCCGAGAATGGGAAGCATCGGGAATAGATCGAGATTTCAACATCTACGATGCCGACGACCAGCAGGCCCTGCTCAAGCGGGTCATCAAGGGCCTGTCTCTTCCCGACGGAAGCTTCACGCCACAGTCGGCGCGGGGAGCCATTGAGCGTTTGAAGCGTTCGCTGGTTCGACCCGAGCAACTCACCCAGAATGCCGACGGCTTCAAGGAAGCTCAACTCGCCCGGGTCTACAAAGCCTATGAAGACGGATTGCGCCGCGCAGGTGCCCTGGACTTCACCGATCTCATCGCGCGGCCCGTACGCCTTTTCGAAGAAGACGAAGAGGCCGCCCGCCGCTGGGCGGAGCGTTTCGACTATGTGCTCGTGGACGAGTTCCAGGATACTAACCGCCTGCAGATGCGCTTCATCGAACTGTTGTCGGCCGCCTGCGGCAATCTCTTTGTGGTGGGCGACGATGACCAATCCATCTACGGTTGGCGCGGCGCTGAAGTGGCGAACATTTTGGGCTTCGAGAAACAGTGGGACGGCTGCAAGGTCATCCGTCTGGAGCAGAATTACCGATCCACACAGCCCATTCTCGAAGTAGCCAACTCGGTCATTTCCCACAACAGTGCACGCAAGGGCAAGAATCTGTGGACCGCCCAAAAAGAGGGCGAAAAGGTGCAGGTGCTCACGGTTCTGGACGAGGACGAAGAGGCCGAGTCCCTGGCCCGGCGCATTCGGGCGGCCGGATCCAAAGACCAGGACTGGACACGCTTCGCCGTGCTCTATCGCACCCACGCCCAAAGCCGTTCCCTGGAAGCCTCCCTGGGCAAGTATCGCATTCCCTATCGCATCATCGGCGGCACGCGTTTTTACGATCGTAAGGAGATTCGCGATATGCTGGCCTACCTCAAGGCGGCCGCAAATCCGGCCGACACGGTGAGCCTGCTTCGCATCCTCAATACGCCGCCGCGGGGCATCGGAAAAACCAGTGAAGCCCGGCTCCTGGATCTGGCCCGGCGCAAGGAACTGGAACCGGGAATGCTGCTCACCGCCTTCCCCGAGTTCATCGACGAGCTGCCCGCAGCGGCGGCCGCACGCATGAAAGATTTCGGCAAGATGCTCGTGTCGCTGAGCAGTGATCCCTCCAAGGACGCTGCACCCTCGGTGCTTGAACGCCTGCTGCAAAAGGTTCCTTATCTGGAGTATCTCCAGGGCAGCGATCCCGAACAGTCCGCCACGCGCAAAGAAAACGTGGAGGAATTGGTGAACGCGGCGCAGGCTTTCTTCGAATTGCGATTGGGGCAGTCGGTGTCCGACGAGGAGCGCGAAGATCGTGTGGGCACGCCCGGCTCCCTGGTGGATTTCCTGGCCGACGTGGCCCTCGTGGCCGACGTGGACAGTCTCGATGCCGGTGCCAATGCCGTAACACTCATGACCCTGCACAACGCCAAGGGCCTGGAATACGATTCCATTCATCTCACGGGTGTGGAGGAGGGGCTCTTGCCCCACGCTATGAGTATCGGTGAGGATTCTGAAATTGAGGAAGAGCGGCGGCTTTTTTACGTGGGCGTCACGCGAGCCTGTAAGCGATTGGTCATTAGTCACGCGCTCAATCGACGTCGTTTTGGCGATACGCTTCCCGCATCGCCCAGCCGATTTTTGAACGAACTTCCCGAGGAATGGGTTCAGCGGGAAGGTGAGGAACTGGCACATCGCGTCGACGCTTTCCCGCAAAGGCGACAGAGTTATTCATCCAGTGGCAACTGGCAGAACCGTCGCGCAGGGGGTGTGACACGCGCTCCATCCAGCTTCGGCGGTGATTGGAATGACATCAACCAGGAAACTCCCGACTACGAGGATATGAGTCAGGAAGACGACAAGTTGCGCGTTGGCCAGCGGGTCATGCATCCCAGTCTGGGTCCCGGAACCGTACACAAGCTCGAGGGAGGCGGTGAGAAGTTGCGGGTAATCGTGATGTTTGATAAAAAGGGACCACGAAAACTCATGGCCAGGGTGGCGGGCCTGAAGCCTCTCTAGAAGGCGATATGGAAATTACCGACAAACTTCTGCGCGAGATTGAGAGCCTGGCTCGACTGCCTTTGCAGCAGGACGAGCGGGAATCCTTGCGCCGCGATCTGTCGCGCATTCTCGATCACTTCGAATCCCTGGCCGAACTGGATCTCCAAGGCATTGAGCCCAGTTCCCATGTGGCTCAGGCCGAGCCCTTCTATCGCGATGACGAACCGCGTCCGGGCATCGGCAGCAAGATTGCCCTGTCCGGTGCTGCTGAAATCGAGGACGGCCACTTCCGCGTACCGCCCATTATCGGCGAGGAAGAACATGCCTGAGCGCCCAGGACTTCGTGAATCGGTGGAGAGGATTCGCAGCGGCAATTTCAGCTCGCGTGAATTGGCCGAAAACTGCCTGAGGCGCATCGAGGCGCTCAATGGCAAGCTGAACGCCTTCGCTCACTGGGACGCGGATGCGGCCAAGGCAGATATCCAAGACGGCCCTTTGGCCGGAGCGCCCTACGCCCTCAAGGACAATCTCTGCCGCGAAGGCACACTCACTACCTGCGCGTCGAAGATTCTCGAGGGATGGATTTCTCCCTATAGCGGTGGCGCGGCGGCGCGATTGGATGAAGCCGGCGCCCGATATCTTGGCAAGACCAACATGGACGAATTCGCCATGGGATCGTCCACCGAATACAGTGTCTATGGTCCCACGAAAAATCCCTGGGACAGTTCTCGAAGCGCAGGCGGCAGCAGCGGGGGATCGGCCGCCGCCGTGGCCTCGGAAATGGTGCCCCTGGCTTTGGGCACGGACACGGGCGGATCCATCCGCCAGCCCGCCGCCTTCTGCGGCGTCGTGGGCATAAAACCCACCTACGGTCGAGTGAGTCGTAGCGGTTTGGTGGCCTTCGCCAGCAGTCTCGACCAGATCGGCACGCTCACCCGAGATGTGGGCGATGCAGCCTTGGCCCTGGAAAGCCTCATGGGCCAGGATCCTCTCGATGCCACCAGCCTCGGCGAAGCCATACCCGCCCTCCAGCCCGAGCTTGATCGCGGCGTGAAGGGTTTGAAATTCGGCATTCCTGCCGAAGACCAGTGGATGCAGTTGGACGCCGGACCCGCTCGCGTTTTCCAGGATTCGGTGGACGCGCTTCGTGAAGCGGGCGCCGAGCCCGTGGAAATTGCCTTGCCCCACGCTCAGCATTCGGTGGCCGCTTACTATCTGATCGCCACTGCAGAGGCCAGCAGCAACCTTGCGCGCTACGACGGCCTTCGATTCGGTCCCCGACGCGAGGCGGAGACTCTGGAAGAGTTGCTCCTTGCCAATCGCAGCCAGGGATTCGGCGCTGAAGTGAAGCGGCGCATCCTGCTGGGCACCTTCGCGCTCTCGGCCGGCTACGTGGAAGCCTATTACCAGCGGGCTCAGAAGACTCGCACGCTTATTCGGAATGATTTCCAGAAGGCCTTTGAAACTGTAGATTTCATGGTGATCCCGACAACGCCCACAGCAGCTTTCCACTTGGGCGAGAAAAGCGATGATCCCTTGTCCATGTATCTTTCCGATATCTACACTCTTCCCGCCAGTCTGGCCGGACTTCCCGCAGCCAGCGTTCCCTGTGGACTCGATGCGGGTCTGCCCCTAGGCACCCAGATTTGGGCCAAAACTCTGGACGAAGCCATGCTCATTCGCGCGGCGGCCAGTCTGGAGCGGGCCTTTCCCTTCGGCGAAATTCGGCGGGCGGCCCTGGCTTCCCTCGTGGAGGCGTCATGAGCCTGCCCTCAGGATGGGAAATGGTCATCGGCCTGGAAGTCCACGCGCAAATCCACACTCGCAGCAAGATTTTCTGCGCCTGTCCCACGGGATTTGGCGGCGAGGCCAACAGCCGAACCTGTCCAGTTTGCCTGGGCATGCCCGGCGCGCTTCCCGTTCTCAACCGCCGGGTGCTGGAAATGACGGCGCTGCTTGGCCTAGCTCTGGGATCGCGTGTGGCCCTTCGCAGTCAGCTGGCCCGAAAGAACTACTTCTACCCCGACCTGCCCAAGGGCTATCAGATTTCACAGTATGATCAGCCTCTTTGTGAAGGCGGGGCGGTGGAAATTCCTTTCGAGGGCGGACGTCGAAAAATCGCGCTGACGCGCATCCATATCGAAGAGGATGCGGGTAAGAACATTCATCTGGATGGCAGATCCCTGGTGGATCTGAATCGTTGTGGCACAGCCCTGGCCGAGATCGTCAGCGAGCCCGACATGCGCAGCCCCGACGAAGCGCGAGAATACCTTGGGCGGCTTCGTCAGCTCTTGCTCTGGTTGGGTATCAGCGACGGCAACATGGAGGAAGGCTCTCTGCGTTGCGACGCCAACGTTTCCGTGCGGCATGTGGGGGACACTGAGCTGGGTCAGCGCACCGAACTCAAGAATCTCAATTCCTTCAGAGCCGTGGCCGCGGCCCTGGCCTTCGAGGCCGAGCGTCAGGTGGCGGTGTTGGAATCCGGTGGGAAAGTTGAAAAGGTCACGTTACTCTGGGACGCCCACGAAAAACGCAGCCGCCCCCTGCGCGGCAAGGAAGAGAGCAAGGACTATCGCTACTTCCCCGAGCCGGATCTGCTTCCGGCGGGACTCAGCGAAGGCGAATTGTCAACACTGGTAGCAGGTTTGCCCGCTTCGCCCTTGGATCGCCTGGACTCTCTCATGGAAAATCACGACCTTGACTTCTACGAGGCCGATATCCTCACTCGCGAAAGGGCCATGGTCGATTTCTTCGAACTCCTGGCCGAAGCTTGCGGCGATTCCAAGGCCGCGTCCCGTTGGATGCTCGGCGAACTGGCCCGTCAACTGAATGATCGAGTCCAGAACATCGAGGATCTGAAACTCCGACCCGACTCCTTGGCCGAACTCATCGTTCTGGAGAGAGATGGCAAGCTCAGCGGTTTGGCGGCCAAGAGCGTGCTTGAGAAAATGCTGGAGGAAGGTGGCTCCGCCAACGAGTGGATGGAGCGCCTGGATCTGGCTCAGCTCAGCGATGCGGGTGAGCTGGCGAATCTTGTTAAATCTGTGCTTGAAGCCAATCCCAAGGAAGTGGAGCGCTACCGCGGCGGGCGCAAAAAGCTCTTTGGGTTTTTCGTGGGTGAGATCATGAGCGCCACCAAGGGCAAGGCCGATCCCAAGGAAGTGGGACGCCTGCTCCGTGAGGGTCTGGACGCCTAGCGATTCCTTTTGCCGAACTCTTCGCGGGCCTGCTGTGATTGAGGGCTGCAATAAGCTTCATGGCGAATGGCCGCCACCTCGTCGAGGATTTCCGGCGGCAAGCTTTCGGATTCATCCAGCAAATTGAGAAGACGCCGTGTTCCCCGGAGGGCCAGATCCGTGCCCTTGCCGATTTCTTCCAGCACAGTCTGGGTTTCCTCCTCGATCTTTTCCTGAGGCACCAGTCGATTCAGAAAGCCTTCCTCGAAGGCACGACGGGCGCTGATGGCCGATCCCGTAAGCAGCATTTCGCGGGTGAGGGCCGCGCCTAAACGACTGGCCAAGCGCCGTATTCCCGAGTGGCTATATACCAGGCCCAACCTTACCGATGGCAGAGCGAAGCGCGAACCCTCCACGCCGATGCGAATGTCGGCGCAGGAGAGCAGTTCGATGGCGCCGCCGTATGCATCGCCCTGAATGGACGCCACGATGGGGGATTCGTAGCGCGCCAGTTCGTTCATCACTCGCTGGAATGGGTCACGGTCGCGGACGCTTGCGTCGGCGTGGAAGATGCTCTCGGGGATGGCGTCGATGGGGTAGCCAGTGCTGAAGTGCTTGCCCCTGGAAGCTAACAATAGGACGGGAGAGCCCGCTGCACGGAAGCGCTCGAGAGCTTCCAGGATACCGTTCAGCAATTCGGGGGTGAGCATGTTTCGAGGTGGATCGTTCAGGCGCAGTTCGGCGCCCCGATCATTGAGAGTCGCTTCCAGTTTCATGGATTTGCTGTACTCCTGCCCGTCCTGTGTTCGCCTTCGATTCAGTTTCGATTCTAACTCAGGTAGGGCACAAAGAAAAGGGGAGAGCAATGCTCTCCCCTTCCTGCTCAATGGACTTGTGATTCCGGTTTAGCCCAAGGGGCCAAGAAACGTTCGAGACGTTTCGAAATCAAATCAATAGTAGCTTCCGAACACGCCGAAGTCGGCGATGTCGGTGGCTCCGCTTTCCGCGTAGTCATGGCAGGAGTCAAAGGTACCCGCACCATTGTAGTCGGTAGCGAACTTGGCGAAGTCAGCGATGGCCACGTCCTGGTCACCGTTCAGATCGGGACTATCCACGGCCACACAAACGGGCAGACCGTTGTTGATGATGATGTCATAGGCCATAACGTAGAGATCCAGATCGTCGCAGACGATTCCGTTACTCAGGTCACCGCTGACGCCACCGTCGATGGTACCGGGATTGTCACTGAACTGACTGTCACCGTTGGCATCGGTGCCCGCATCGGCCTGGCTGCTCTGACCGGCGCCAAAATTGACGTCGGGGTGATAGAGAGTCAGATCGGTAGCGGCGAGGCTCACGGCGTTTCCGTTGATGTCGAGAATCTGGCAGTGGATCGTGTAGGCGTTGGCGCCTTCGATCAGAGTCTCACCGCCGCCGGGAGCGATGGTGAAGCGACCACAGTTGTCAGCCCAGGCGGTGGAGTTGGCCGGATCGGGGATCCCGGCGCTGGCCACCACGACCAGGCCCATGACGAAAAGGGCTGCTAGGGCAAGGGTGGAATTCCTCTTGGCCATTCATAACCTCCTGAAGATGGCCGCCCCGATGCGTTGCTCTTATCTAAGAAGCAGAGGGGCTGAACCGGTCAAGCTAAGGGTGCTTTGCCATTTATGGAAGCAGGGGAACTTCCAAGATCCATGAGCAGGAAAGCACTGCCCAAGTTTCAAGTGAGCCCAATTATACCCTGAATCCAGAGGGGGGGTCAACCGGGAAAAGAAAGTCAACTCCGGGTTTATAGCTCTTTAGCGAGCCCTACGACCCTAGACACGGGCACCGTGAAAGCAATCCCCGTTCCACGGCCCTCTAATGAGCCACATATTCCAGGGATCAAATCTAATAGCTGATCGGCCTTGGATTGCTCTGCCACCGAGAAAACAAGGGAATGTTCGCTCTGGCCGCCGGGGAAGAGGTTGCGAAGACCTGCAAATATAGGGATTTCCTCGCTGAGGATCTGTCCCATTCCCCGGGCGTCCAATATCGTAGCGCCCGTAATTCCCAGCTCCAGAAAGGCCTCGAGGATTTCCTCGAGCTTATCCGGATCCAATACGATGATGAATAGAAGGACCATCCTGATAACCACTTTCCGCTTGCGATACCCCGCAGTCTTTCAATTATCGAGGCCATACGCAACGGAAAAAAGAGTTCCTGTGGTCCAGGGTTCCCAAAGACTCCTCTTTGTTCCCAAAGCCGTTGATACCCGCCACTTACCTACCTAGAGTTACGCGTTCTTCCCCGTAATACCTCGGAGTGCCATGAGTCAAGAACTCAGCCCCCAACAACTCAGGCAGAGGATGCAAAGGCGCAAGCGCCTGGATGTCGCCAGCGCCCTGCTCTACATCCTGCCTGCGGCGGCAATCGTATTCACTTTCCGCTTAGTGCCCATTCTTGCCGCTTTCACATTTAGCTTCTTCGAAATCAAGATGGGCGCCTTGGTGGGCTATGTGGGTCTCGGCCACTACCTGAAACTGTTCCAGGATCCGACCTTCTGGCACTCCCTGAGCACCACACTCTGGTTCGTACTCGGCACGGTGCCGCCGGCGATCTTCGCTTCGCTCTTCTTTGCCATGCTGCTAAACCAGAAGATACGCGCCCTGGGCCTCTATCGTATGATCTACTTCATACCGGTTGTGACCAGCATGGTGGCGGTGGCGGTGATCTGGAAATGGATCCTAGAGCCCGAGATCGGCATCTTAAATTACCTCTTAGAGGGATTGGGCGCCGGCCGTCTGGGATGGCTCTCCGAAAGCCGTGGCATCTTCCAGATGATGGCCGGATCCATCGGCATCAATCTACCCGACTGGGCGGGAGGTCCGAGCCTGGCTCTTATCAGCCTAGCTCTTGTGAATACCTGGAAAGGTCTCGGCTACAACATCGTAATCTTCCTGGCCGGCCTGCAGAATATTCCCCAACAGCAGTACGAAGCGGCACGTATCGACGGTGCGGGCAGCTGGCAGCTATTTCGCTACGTCACCTGGCCCATGCTCAGTCCGACCACCTTCTACGTATTCATCATGAGCACCATCGTGAGCTTCCAGACCTTTAGCCTAGTCTATCTCATGACCTCGCCTCCGGGTGGTCCCGAAGATTCCACCAAGGTTCTGGTCTACTATCTCTTCGACAAGGGGTTCACACCTCCGGCCAGCCTTGGACGCGCCAGTGCGGTGGCCCTGGTGCTCTTCATTATCATCCTCACTTTGACCATCGTGCAGCGGCGTGTAGCCGAGAAGCGCGTGCACTACTAGGAGAGAGCGATGGCGGCAAGAGAAGGCATGATCAGAAGGATAAGTGGGAGCACAACCATTCACTTGCTGCTCATTATATCCAGTCTCACCATGCTGATGCCTTTCGTGTGGATGCTCGCCACCAGCTTTCGCGACACCATGGAAATCACGCGGGAACCCTACGGCTTTGTTCCGCAGATCTTTGCCCCGGGATTCGGTGATGTGGGCACGCCTACGGAAGGCCAAACCCTCAGCATCAGCCGCATCTTCGCCAATTACATCGAAGCCTGGCAAAGTGCACCCTTCGGCCGCTACTTCCTCAACACCATCTTCGTGGCCCTGTCCTGTGTGGTAGGCGTGGTGGTGACCAGCGCCCTTGCGGCCTACGCCTTCGCCCGCATGGAATTTAAGGGTCGCGACATCATCTTCATGGTCTTTCTGGCCATGATGATGGTCCCCGAGCCTGTTTATCTCGTGCCCAGCTTCATCATCATGGCGAGGTTGCACTGGCTCGACACCTACTACGCGCTCATTGTTCCATGGACCGTGAAGGTCTTCTCGATCTTCCTGCTCCGGCAGCACTTCAAGACCATTCCCCAGGATCTCTTCGATGCGGCCACCATCGACGGCGCCAGTCGCTTCAAGGTGCTCTGGACCATCGTCATGCCGCTCTCGCGCGCGATCCTGGTGACCATTGTTATCTTCACGATTATCGGAAGTTGGAATTCCTTCCTATGGCCTCTGGTCATGACCCACTCGCCGGAGATGCGTCCCATTCAGATTGGGCTCGCGGCCTTCAGCCAGGAAGAGGGGACCGAGTACGGCCTCATGATGGCGGCCACCACACTCAGCGTGGTGCCTCTGCTGATCCTCTACTTCTTTGCTCAGAAGCAGATCATCTCGTCCATGGCATCCAGCGGTCTCAAGGAGTGAGATGAAACGCGCACTGTTCCTCTTGCCGATTCTTGCGATTCTTCTTGGAAGCTGCGCTCCCGGGCCCAGCGAAGACGAGGTCATCTTCTGGCACGCCATGGGACGCTGGGAGCCTGCCTTGCTTGAGCTCGTGGATGAGTTCAACGAACTGCATCCCGACATGCCCGTTCGCGCTTACAACATGAGTCGCTATCAGGCTCTCAGTCAGAAGATCATCGCGGCGGTGGCGGCGGGTCAACCTCCGACCATCAGTCAGGCCTACGAGGCTTGGACTAACGAAATGCGCGCGGCGGATATCATCGAGCGACTCGAAGATCGCGCACGGGGCGAGTTCGGACTTGCCGACGGCGACTGGGAGGACATCCACCAAGTCTATCTGGACGAGTGCCGCGACGAGGAAGGCAAGCTTTGGAGCTTCCCCTTCAATAAGAGTGTGCGCACGCTTTTTCTCAATCGAGATTTCTTTCGCAGCAAGGGCTTCGATCCCGATAAGCCGCCGACGAATTGGGACGAGTGGCGTGATATGAGCCTGGCCATGACCGCCGATCTCGATGGCGACGGACGCAACGACCATTGGGGAACCACCGGTCGTAACTCGGTGACCATCTTCGGAAACTTGCTGCTTCAAAACGGCGGCGATTTCTTCAGCGCCGATGGCAAGAAGAGCAGTATTGCCGAGCCCGAAGGCGTAGAGGCCATGGAGTACATGTGGGAGATGTTCGGCTCGCGCAAAATGGGCTACTCCACCTTCGACTATGCCTATCAGAACGAGTTCAAAGCCGGGCGCGTGGGCATGATGGAAAGCTCGAGCGTGTCATTATCCTTCCTGCGAGGAACCATCAGCTTCGATCTGGGTGTCGCGCCACTTCCTGGGCGCAAAGAGAACATCGCGCTGATCCAGGGAACGAATCTGGTCATTTTCAAAAAGGCCACGGAGAAGCAGAAAGCCACGGCTTGGGAATTCATCAAGTTCCTGACTAGTACCGAGAACGCCACCCGTTGGTCTCTGGCATCGGGTTACGCACCGCTTCGCAAGAGTTGTATGGATCAGCCCAGCATGCGCGCCCTCCTGGATGAGGTTCCTGGATTGGAAGCTTCCTATGAGCAGCTTCTCACCGCGCGAAGCGAGCCGAGTAATGCCGCCTGGTTCGCCGGGCGAAAGTATCTCGAAGAGGGTGCCATTCAGCGCGTCATGCGCGGCAAGGCCGATCCGGGCGAGGCCCTCAGAAAAACCGCTAAGAAAATCAACAACGAAATCGAATCGGAATTCTAGAAAAAATTGGCCACTAGCTCGTGGCTCTTGGCCGGAGTTCTTTTCATTTTTATCCAACAGCCAATAGCAAACGGAGTAATCATGTCCCTCAGCTTCGAAGAAAAACTTGATCGCTATGCCGAACTTGCCGTGAAGGTGGGCGTGGGCCTTCAAAAGGGACAGCGCCTAATGTTGCGGGGCGCCGTGGAAGCAGCGCCCTTGGTTAGACTAGTGGTGGAGAAGGCCTATCAGGCCGGCGCCAGCGTGGTGGAGGTTCTCTGGGATGACGAGGCCAGCGCCCTGGCCCGATACCGTTTCGCTGCGCCTGACACCTTCAATTCCATTCCCACCGCGGCAGCCGATGCCCTTCTCAAGGGTGGGGAAAACGGCGACGCGCTTCTGGCCATTCGCGCTAACGATCCCGATTTGTTGGCAGGTCAGAACCCTGAAATCGTTACCAAGGTTCAGCGCATGAACATGGAGTATATGCAGCCCTTCTCGCGGCGCATCACGGGCAAGGAAATAAACTGGTCCATCGCCGCAGCGCCGGTGCCCGCTTGGGCCGAGAAGGTTTTCCCCGATCTCACTCCTGAAGATGCCATGGCCAAACTCTGGGAAACGATCTTTCGCATCTGCCGCGTGGATCAGGATGATCCCGTGGCTGCTTGGACGAAGCACTTGGACAAGCTGGCCTCCTGGCGCGCGCACCTGAATGCCAAGGCCTATCGCGAGCTGCGCTACAAGGCGCCGGGCACGGATCTGATTCTCGGCATGCCTGACAATCAGTACTGGATGGGCGGGCGCAGCGTTTCCAGTCGGAACGACATCGATTTCGTGGCCAACCTGCCCACCGAGGAAGTGTTCAGCGCGCCACACCGTGAAAAGGCCGAAGGCGTGGTCACGGCCTCCAAGCCTCTTAGCTACGCGGGCACCCTCATCGACGACTTCAGCCTGACCTTCGAAGGCGGCCGAGTGGTGGATGTGAAGGCAGGGTCGGGCGAGGCCATCTTCAAGAAGCTCATCGAAACCGACGAAGGCGCCTCGCGACTGGGCGAGGTGGCCTTGGTGCCCCACAGTTCGCCCATCAGCGCCTCGGGAATTCTCTTCTACAACACGCTTTTCGACGAGAACGCGTCCTGCCACTTGGCAGTGGGCAAGGCCTACAGGCCCTGCATCGTGGACGGTGTCAAGATGAGCGACGACGAGTTCAAGGCCGCCGGCGGCAACGACAGTTTGACCCATGTGGACTTCATGATCGGCTCGGAAGAAATGGACATCGACGGCGTCACCGAAAGCGGCGAGGTGGAAGCCATCATGCGCGCTGGCGAATTCGCCTTTGGTGATTGACCATGAATAGCTATCGCAAAGAGCTCTGGTACGCAACGAGCGGCCGACGCGAGCTCATTAACATCACGCCGGACGTCGAATCCTGTCTCGCAGAAAGCGGCATTCTTGAGGGCCTCTGCCTCGTCAACGCCATGCACATTACGTCGAGCGTGTTTATCAATGACGATGAAACGGGTCTGCATGCCGACTATGAAGATTGGCTCGAAACTCTTGCACCCGAAAAGCCGTACAGCCGCTACCGTCACAATAACACGGGCGAGGACAACGGCGACGCGCACCTCAAGCGAACGATCATGGGGCGTGAAATCGTGGTGGCGGTTTCCGAAGGCCGACTGGACTTCGGACCCTGGGAGCAAATCTTCTACGGCGAGTTTGATGGCCGCCGTCGCAAACGAGTATTGGTGAAAATAATCGGAGAGTAAATGAACTCCCCATCCAATCGTATTGTCGCCGTGGACCTGCTCCGCGGTTTCGCTTTGCTCGGCATCCTAATCATGAACATCAGCAGTTTCGCATTGCCAACGGGTTCCTACTACAATCCGCTTGCCTACGAACCTACGACACTCAATCGCGTGGTGCACGGTGCTAGTCATGTTTTAGCCGATCAGAAAATGATGGCTATCTTCTCCATGCTATTCGGCGCCAGCATGATCTTGCTCATGCAGAAGACCGAAGCTGCCGGTCGAAAATTCGGCGGGCTACATTTTGCCCGCACAGGCTGGTTGTTGCTCTTCGGCATCCTACATTTCGTTTTTCTATGGGAAGGCGATATTCTTGCCCTCTATGCGCTCTGCGGATTCATTCTTTTTCTCTTTAGGAGACTTCCGGCTTGGGCCGGGATCAGTTTCGGAATTTTAGTCTTTCTCGCGCCCATTCTCTGGGCGCCCTCCCTTCAAAGCAGCTTCGAGGAACTCGACGAGGTCAATGTGGTCGGCGTGGGAAGGTGGTGGGCGCCTCCGTTGGAAGTTATCGAAGAGGATATCGCAATCTATCGCGGGAACTATATCGGGCAGATTGCACACCGTTTCGATGAACCGAGTGAGAGCAAAGAAGATGGTGAAGTCAGCGAATGGCCGGCCGCCACCCTAGCCATTGAAGCCTTTTGTCGCGCCCTGGGCATGATGCTGGCGGGTATGGGGCTCTATCGGGCGGGGGTTCTTAGGGGGCAGCGCAGTGCATCCTTTTATCGGCGTACGCTAGCCATCTCACTTCCCCTCGGTCTACTGATTAGCTCCTATGGTCTTTGGAAGTACTATCAATACGACTATGCTTTTCCCAGGTCCCTTAGCCTCGGGCGAGCACCGAATCATATTGCTACGGTTTTCCTGGCCGGTGCATACGTGTCGATGATCATGCTTTGGAGCAAGAGCTCGAGGCTCATGAATCTGAAGGCGCGATTGTCTTACCTTGGGCGCATGGCTTTCAGCAATTACATCGGGCAGACCGTATTGGCCACCTTGGTTTTCTATGGATGGGGATTGGGCCTCTACGGACGACTCAATCGTTTTGAGCTTGTGGGAGTGATTCTAATCATCTGGGCCGCCCAGTTGTTGATCTCGCCCTGGTGGCTCAAGCGTTTCCATTATGGGCCATTGGAGTGGCTCTGGCGAACTATGAGTTACTGGAAATGGCAACCCATGCGGCGCTGATCGGCACGTAGCTTGCCATGAGTATTGCCTCCCCGGATTCCTCCCTTGAATCCGACACGGAGGCATTCCATGCTGAAATCCGCCCGCAAGGGCCTGTATCCCTTTTTCTACACATCCCTCCTGATCTTGTTTTCCCTGCCTTCCGGCAGCTTTGCCGATGTGGTGATCACCGAATTGTTAGCGGCTCCCGGTACCGACTGGTCGGGTGACGGCACCATCGATTGGCGCGACGACGAGTGGGTGGAGATCGCCAACCGCGGTGACAGTGCCGTGGATCTTATTGACTACTGGGTTTCCGACGAGCTTGACGACTCTCCCATTCGTTACCGCTTCAGCGGAATGCTGGAGCCGGGTGAGGTGGCCTGGGTCACGGGACAAGAGGCCCGCGCCTGGCAACTTGAAATGGGCCTCGGGGGTGCGGGTCTCAGCTTGCGCAACACCAGCGGCGAGGTGGTGCTCTACCATGATATCGGTGATTCGGTCGCCTTGGCCGACGTGATCGTCTACGAAACCTATCAGGTGGACTACGAACGCGCACTGGGGCGCCATCCCTTAGATAGCGAGAACTGGATGCTCTTCGACGGACTCAATCTCTACCACGGCAGCCAGGAGCCGGGCTCCACGGGATGCCTGCCCTCGCCGGGTGTCATCAACGATTGCGGCGACGTGAGCAGCAGCGGTCTGGATTGGGGAAATCTAAAAGGGCTTTACGGTTTGCCGGATTCTTGAGGAGGGGGAGGGTTTCCCTCCCCTTCAACCAGCGGGAAGCGGCACTGTACCCGGGTACAGTGCCGCTTTACATGTCGGCGAGCGCATGCTAGCTTCGCCACATGGACGGTAAGTTGTGAATCGGCAAGCGCTTCCCCAGCTTCTTGAAGCCGCTTTCGGGGGCAATCGGCGCGCCCTCGCGCGCTTGATTTCGCTCGTGGAGAACGATGCGCCCGAGCGGAGCGCCATCCTTGACGCCGTCATCCCCAAGACCGGTGGTGCCTGGCGTGTGGGTGTGACCGGCCCTCCCGGCGCTGGCAAATCTTCCCTGCTCGAAGAAATCGTCATGGCCTATCGCGAGCGCGGCAAAACCGTGGGCCTCGCGGCGGTCGATCCCACGAGCCCCTTCACCGGCGGCGCTTTTCTCCGCGACCGCATTCGCATGGCGCGTGCGGGAGCAGACCCCGAAGTATTCATTCGCAGTCTCGGCAGTCGCGGATCCCTGGGCGGACTCAGTGCCCAGACCGAAGCCGTGCTCGATTTGTTCGACGCCGCTGGAAAAGACATGGTCTTCGTGGAAACCCTTGGCGTGGGACAGGCCGAGCTCGATGTGGCCGAGTGCGGCTACACCACCGTGGTGGTGCTTGTGCCCGAAAGCGGCGACGGCATTCAGGCCATGAAGGCCGGGCTCATGGAGATCGGTGACATCTTTCTGGTGAACAAGTGCGACCACGATGGCGCGGCACTTTTGGAAATGGAACTTCGTGCGGCGCTGGAACTCGGCTCCAATGCTGATAGTTGGAAGCCGCCCGTCATTCAAACCAGCGCCATTGAAGGACGAGGAATCGCCGAGGCCGTGGAGGCCATCGAAGCGCACCGGACGCATCTGGCCCAAAATGGACAACTGCCGCACTTACGCCGTCGCCTACTCGAACGTCGACTTCGCCGTGGGGTGGAAACTCGCGTGACCCACGCGCTTTGGACCGATCCGGAACGCGCAGCCAAGCTGGAAGAGACCCTTGATAAGCTCCTGTCCGGAGGAGTAGGCTTCGAGGAGAGCCTTCGCGCCCTTCTTCCCGAAGGGCTGGATGGAGAGGAATCGTGATGGACAGGAAAATCCGCGTACTCGTTGCCAAGCCAGGTCTGGACGGCCATGATCGCGGCGCCCGCGTGGTGGCCGCCGCTCTCAAGGACGCGGGCATGGAGGTCATCTATACGGGCCTGCACCAGACACCTGAAATGATCGTGGAAGCGGCCATTCAGGAAGACGTGGATGTGGTGGCGCTCAGCATTTTGTCGGGATCGCATATGAGCCATTTCCCCAAAGTGCGCGAGTTGCTCGACGCGGCGGGAGCCACGGACATGCTCATCACGGGCGGGGGGATCATCCCCGCAGAAGATATGAAAGTGCTATCGGAACAGGGCATCGGGAAACTTTTCGGACCCGGAACCGATACGCGCGAGGTGGTGGAGTACATCCGCGGGGAAGTTTCCTCGCGCAATAGCTAGGAGAGGATGATGAACGACAACAGGGTGATGGTCATCGGTGCGGGAACCATGGGTAACGGCATTGCGCAGGTTTTCGCGGCCAAGGGCTATGAAGTACTGATGGTGGATGTGGCCGAGGAAATGCTTGAGCGTGGTTTGAAGACCATCGCGAAGAGTCTCGACCGCCTGATCAAGAAGGAAAAGATCAGCGAGACCGACAAAGACGCCATCATGGGCCGCATCGACGGCAGCACCGACATGGCCGCCGGCGCTGACGTGTTCCTGGCCATCGAGGCCGCCACCGAGAACATGGACATCAAGCGCAAAATCTTCGAGCAGCTTTCCGCTGTGGTGGAAGACGGCGCTTGGTTGGCCACCAACACTTCGAGTATTTCCATCACCGCACTGGGAACTTCCGTGAAAGATTCCACGCGTTTCATCGGCATGCATTTCATGAATCCCGTGCCCATGATGAAACTGGTGGAAGTCATTCGCGGCCTCGACACGCGCAAAGACGTGGAAGACGGCATCGTCGCCATGAGCGAGAAGCTGGGCAAGGTGCCGGTGGTGGTGAACGACTATCCGGGTTTCGTGGCCAATCGCATTCTCATGCCCATGATCAACGAGGCCTGCTACACCCTCATGGAAGGCGTGGCCGACAAGGAAGCCATCGACAACATCATGAAGCTGGGCATGGCCCATCCCATGGGGCCGCTATCCTTGGCCGACCTCATCGGCCTGGACGTCTGCCTGTGGATCATGGAAGTCTTGCATCGCGATCTCGGCGACAGTAAGTACCGACCCTGTCCCATGCTGCGAAACCTCGTTGCCGCGGGACGCTTGGGCCGCAAAACTGGTCGCGGATTTTACGACTACGAATAGGAGGGGCCATGCGCCTGATCCTTTGCCTTTTGCTCGCCGTTTTGCTTGCCGCACCTGCGAGCGCCATCCAATCTCAATTGGATGAACTCAGCCGCGGCCACGAACCCTTTGTGCGCAGCCTCTTCTGGCCGGGACTTGGACAAATCCAGCAGGGCCGAAGCTCGGTGGGCGCGGCCTTTGCCGGCGGGGCCGTTCTGGCTTCGGTGGGCGCGTTTTTCGGTCATCTAAGTTATCACTCTGCGGCCAAAGACTCGCGGAACGCGGGCGAGGCCTATGCGGACGCCCTGGCCATCGGCGATACCGATACGGCCTGGTACTACTTCCAGCAGTTGGATGGCCTGGAGGCTAAGGCCAACGACCGCTACGACCAGCGCAAACTATGGTACGCGGGGCTGGCCACGGTTTGGGTGGCCAACCTGGTGGACGTTTGGTGGCACTCACGAGGGGGCGATGATCGTGTTGCCTTTGTGCCCCTGGTGCAAAACGGGGGCGGCGGCCTGGCCGTCACCCTGAACTTCTAGGAGGCGGCATGCGAAACTCAATGATGATCATCGCTTTGTTCGGCCTTCTCACTTTCGCAGGACTCTGGGGCTGCACCGAAGAGCACAGCCCATTCGAAATCGTGACCTTTCCCGCGCCTCTTTTAGACGTGAGTATCACCGCTGCGGAAGTTCTGGAACTCAATTGGGAGTGGAGTGACGAGGAAACCGATTGGTACATGATTTATCTTGGCGGTTTCACCGTGGACGAGTTCAACAATGTGGTGCCGGTGGACACGCTCATCGATTCCACGGAAACATCGCCGCGGAGCCTTCTTGTTCCCGGCCTCACCGAGTTCGATGAAGAACTGGGGGATACGCTCTATCGTTTCATGTACTTCAGGGTGGCGCCCAAGACTAGTGGAGTCGAAGGACTTCGCAGCCCCGCCGCCTTTCCTCACAGGTAGGTGAGCATGCGCGCATGGCTGCTGACCTTGCTCCTGCTCCTTCCAAGCGCCGACCTCATGGCCCAGAGCGACTGGATGGAGCTGGAACCTCTTGAGGACAAGGGCGAGAAGAAGTCCGAGGAAAATCTGCCGCCCAGAACATTGGCGGATCTTCCCAAGAAGTTCACCTACCAGGGCAAGGTGCAGTATCTCGGCCCCGTGGGATTCGTCTATCTGGGCGATTACTATTTCATCGACGAACTCGATCCACAGATGGCGGCTCTCGCCTGGCGACATGCTGCAGAGACCTGGCCTTGGGCCGGGCCGGTGCAGGTTCGTTTAAACATCGTCGCGGGGCATGACGGCAATTGGCTGGATGCCGCCAATGGCTTCATGCTCGACTATCGCCAGGAAATGCCGCCACATCGCCAGGTGGCTTGGGCATTGAGCGGCGACATTCCCCTGACCAGCGAGGATATCCAGGATATTCCTCAAGCACCCACC
>JACNKJ010000097.1 GCA_014382085.1 bacterium | reverse complement strand
GCCCAACGGAGTCGATGCTTTAATCGACATCCTCCGAAAACGCAGCCAGATTCCCGGTACTCATTCGGATTTCTTCCCTGTCCTGGAGCTCCGTTTTTCTAAAGTCCCCACGACCGTGAATGAGCACTGTACCGCGCCCTTCAATTCGTTGGAGGATCAGACCGACACCCCCGAATATTGCGGCGCCAGGCCGCCGTGCGACTGCCACGGTGATGTTGATTTCCTCACCCCAAGCGGCGAGGAATGCCCCCCGCGTAGTCAGCACTGGTCCGTCGGCATCCAAGTTCCATGTTTCGATGTGTCCAGGCGCATTGGCGCTTAGTGTCACGGACTGCCCACCGTCCGTCGCCTCCATGCGAGTTAAGGCTATCCCCTCACCCGATAGGGACCGCTTGAATGCTCCTCCAAGCCCCCCGGGAACTCTAACATCCCACTTCAGCCCCTTCGCATAGGCGATAATCGCCCCTTTCGTCGCCCAAACTATCTCACCCTTGGCGAGTTCAAGGTGGGCAGACTGTGCGACCGTGCCGTCTATTGTGTAATTCAAGGAGCCTCCTCAGATACAGAATATGGTTCGCATCTTGTGGATAGTGAATCTGGCAATCCATAGGATTTGATGATACCCCAGAAGCCCAAAAGGATGGAATCTTTCCCAATAGGAGACATTTTTGGGGTGCTGATCAGGCAGTCATTTAACCGCGACAACAGCAAGATCATGTGCTAGTTTTCGATTTGAAGCAGAGTTTTGATGGCATTTTTTGGTGCACAACTATCGTCGTGTAAAGAGGAGCAGCATGAGTGACAAGGGAAGCAAGGACAAGGGCAAGAGGGAAAAACAGAAAGAAGCCAAACACAGCCCCAAAGAGAAGCGGAAATTGAAGAAGGAGAAGAAGAAAGGAAACCAGTAGGAACCTCACTTCCACTTTGCAGGACGAGCTGCTGGAAGTGCTGAGCGACGCTCGCGTTTTCGTTCACATCCAAGAAAGAGTTTCGTCCCCTTGGGTCGACACTCACGCTCAAATCTCCTTCCCATATGGATAGATACTCGAACATCGCCTTCTTTGCCTAAAGTCCAGCGGCGCGCCGCCGACCGATATCGGGCCGGGTTTATGCACCTCAGGGCGGCACCTGGACCTTCACCCGCGCCGGCAGCCGGTATCGAAGAGAATTATGCAATAGGAAGCACCAGGGCTGAACCACCGAACACTCCCCCTACGACAAAGGACCCACATCGCTGCAGGTCCTTGTCTTTGCATTATTTATCGGTGGAGCCAAGGAGGATCGAACTCCTGACCTCATGACTGCCAGTCATGCGCTCTCCCAGCTGAGCTATGGCCCCAGAGACGGAGCAGGATACTAAATACCCGTTGTAAGTCAAGAGCCGAAAACCCATAATCCGTGATAGCTCCGGGAGGAAAGATCATGCCTTACAAGAGTTTGGCTATTCTCGGGCTGGGCTTGCTCAGCTTACTTGCCATCACCATCGCTCCGGTCCTATCCCAGGTGGAAGATGCCCGCTATGTCGTGGAGATCCCTATCGAGGGAACCATTGAAATGGGCCTCGCCCCCTTCGTGGAGCGAGCAATACAAGAAGCGGAAGATCGCGGCGCCGACGCCGTGCTTCTTCGCATCGATACCTTTGGTGGCCGTATCGACGCGGCCGTGAGAATTCGCGATGCCATTTTAGAGAGTCGAATTCCCACCATCGCCTGGGTGGACGGCCGCGCCATCAGCGCGGGCGCACTCATTACTCTGGCCGCGGAAACCGTTATCTTCTCCGAGGGAGCTTCCATCGGAGCAGCCCAGCCTATTGAACTTGGCCCCGGTGGCGCATCGGACACCGGTGAAAAAACCGTTTCATACATGCGAGGAGAAATGCGTGCCACTGCCGAAGCCCGGGGGCGTAATGCCCAGGTGGCCGAGGCCATGGTCGATTCTGACATCGAAATCGCAGGCCTGGTTGCCGAGGGAAAACTACTCACCCTCACCGCCATCGAGGCGGAAGACTGGGGCTTGGTTGATCACATTGTGAAGGATCTATCCGAACTCAAAAGCTGCCTGGGTTGGGAAGACACACGCATTCAGCCCATGGTGCCCACCTGGTCCGAGCGTCTGGTACGCTTCCTGACTCATCCCGTACTGGCCGGATTGCTACTTTCTCTGGGAGGTCTTGGTCTCTTACTCGAACTTCGCACTCCCGGCTTCGGCATTCCGGGACTGGTAGGAATCGTCTGCCTGGCCCTCTACTTCGGCAGTCACTACCTGGTGAACTTGGCGGGCAACATCGAAATCTTCCTCTTCCTGGCCGGCATTATATTGATAGTGCTTGAAGTCTTCGTCATACCCGGATTCGGATTGGCGGGGATTCTGGGTACGGTATCGTTGGTTTTGGGCGTCTTGCTCAGCCGCTTAGCTCCTCACGGCAGCCCTGGCGATTTCACCTCCGCTCTGGGCGTCATGCTGGGAGCCTTCGCCTTTACGGTTTTGCTCTTTTTCGTAATGCTGCGCTATCTCCCATCAGCGCGTTGGATGCACGGCATCGTGCTCAATGAATCGCAGCGTCACGAACAGGGTTTCCATGCGGACCAATACGAGGAACTGGGACTAGTAAAAAAGACAGGACGCGCCTACACGGACCTGCGTCCTTCGGGAACCATTGAGATCGAGGGGAAGCGCTACGACGCCGTAACCTCGGGGGACTACATCGACAAGGGAACAGATATTTGCGTGGTCGAGGTCGAGGGCAATCGCATTGTCGTCGAGTCGATCCAAAATGAATCTTCCGAAGAAAGGGACAAGGCATGATTCTCCCCCTTTTCGCATTGGCACTTCAGGTGCTTCTGCTTTTGATTGTTCTACTGATCGTCGTCCTGATGATCATGTTCACATACTTCATTCCTGTGGGGCTGTGGATCACGGCCTTCTTCAGCGGCGTGAGGGTGAACCTCTTCAGCTTGGTTGGCATGCGCCTGCGCAAGGTGAATCCCACGGCGATTATTCGCCCGCTGATCAGCGCGACCAAGGCTGGGCTCGACCTGAACATCAACGAAATGGAAAGCCACTACCTAGCCGGCGGTAACGTGACCCTGGTGGTGAACTCGCTGATCAGTGCCGACAAGGCCAACATCGATCTGGGTTTCAAACGTGCAACGGCCATTGATCTGGCTGGACGAAATGTGCTCGAAGCCGTTCAACTTAGCGTAAACCCCAAGGTCATCAACACGCCCAGGGTCGCAGCTATGGCTAAGGATGGCATCCAGCTCATCGCTTTAGCTCGAGTGACGGTTCGGGCGAACATCGATAGGCTCGTAGGAGGCGCCGGCGAGGAAACCATTCTTGCTCGCGTTGGTGAAGGTATCGTCTCTACCATAGGCTCGGCTGTAAATCACAAGGCTGTCTTGGAGAACCCAGACGACATCTCCAAGACCGTGCTGGCCAAAGGTCTTGATTCCGGAACGGCCTTCGAGATTTTGTCCATCGATATCGCCGACGTAGACGTGGGCAAAAACATCGGCGCAGTGCTGCAAACCGATCAAGCCGAGGCGGACAAACGCATCGCCCAGGCCAAAGCCGAAGAGCGGCGCGCCATGGCTGTAGCCCAGGAACAGGAAATGATCGCCCGAGTGGCCGAGATGCGCGCGCGCGTAGTCGAGGCCGAAGCGGAAGTTCCCAAGGCCATGGCCCAGGCCTTCCGCGATGGAAATCTCGGCATCATGGACTACTACCGTATGCGGAATATCCAGAGCGACACCTCGATGCGTGATTCCATAGCCGAGGATGAGAAACCGCCGGAGCAGGACAATTGAGAATCTTCCTAGCTGATTTCGGTGACCTTCTCGGTCCGCTTCTGCTCGTTCTCTTTGCGGTGCTGCCAAGAGTGTTCGGCAGCAAGAAGAAGGCGAAGAAGGCGGCTCAAAAGCCTGTTACGCCTAGTTCTCAGCCCGAAGAGTACAAAGTGCCTGAGTATGTGGAAGTGGAGGCGGCCTCGCCGCCTCCACCCCCGCAGCCCGAGCGCGAAATGCCGGAATTGGCCGAAGTTTTGCGGGAGTTGTTGGGTCAAAATCAAACAGAATCTGAGGTTCAGGCGCCTTATGCAGCAGAACCGGAACCAGAACCTGTCAGCTTAGAAGTGGTTGCGCCTACCATCGAAGAGGAAAGCCACCATGCCCTCCCCATCAACTTGATCAGCCGATCTGTGAAACGCAGTCGCTCCCGTCGCAAGCAAGTTCTGATGGGCGATCGATTCTCCCTGCGCCAAGCAATATTGTTGCGGGAAATCCTTGGACCGCCACGTTCTCTTCAGCCTTTGGAAAAATGGGAAAACGGAGGTTCTTGACAGACGCCGCTGGTTGACTATTCTGACGCCTCTGCCGGAGTGGTGAAATTGGTAGACGCAGGGGACTCAAAATCCCCCGCCCGCAAGGGCGTGTCGGTTCGATTCCGACCTCCGGTACCCTAGAAGAACCCGTCATCAGGCGGGTTCTTTTTTTTCGACCTAAAGACGCTTTCGCCAGTAACATCCTCGACGCTCTTCCTTGAATCCCAGCGAGCGATAAAGTCGATTGGCCGCAAGTTGATCACCGGTACCGACGTTCACCTGCAATCCTGTCTCCACCAGCAATTCGCGAACATTTCGCCAATCATGGTCATCGCGGAAGAGACGGGACTTCATGGAGACACCTACTTGAGAAGAAGCATTTTCTTCGAGTGACTATTCCGATCACCCAAATGCGGGCGCGCCAGGTAGACGCCACTTGCGAGGCTTTGTCCCTGCTCGTTTCGTCCATCCCAAAGCACACGATAATCTTGTGCACGAAGATAGCTTCGTTCAATTAGAGTGCGAACACGCTCGCCCTTTGAGTCGAAGATGGCCACCGTCACCCATTCATCCTCGCGAAGCTGAAAGTGAATTTCTGTGGAAGGGTTGAAGGGGTTTGGAAAGGAACTCAACGCAATCGAAGTTGCCCCTGTTGAAGATACATCCGTTGGGCCCTGATATTCATAGGCGCCCATATCGACCCGATCCCCCATGATGCGAGGACGTCCTGCCAAATCCAAAGCAGGTAGATTCAACTCTGAGACATCCAAGGGTCCTGCATCGATACAGGGCGAAGCTTCGAGCAATTCAAAGGGGTGTTCACCTTCTTCAAAAGCAAAGAAGGGGTAGAGATCAATGCATCCCTCACCGCGAAAACCGCCTTCAACATTGCAGTAGCGTGTGTAGTATTCCTTGGCCTCGAAAAGTTGGATAGGCCAAAGGAAACTAGAAGAGTTGTCCCAAAGTATGCTTCCGCTCGTCTGTGGTTTCGAAACCATCGACATAACAGGCGCAGTCGTGGCATAGGGCTCGGGATTGAGATCATGGTTCCCGGCAATAGTACAGGCGATCAGCCTGGGATAGGCATCCGTGCTATAGACAGCCGAACCTCCGGTGAAGGCAACGTTGTTCGTAATCAAACAACCAATAAGCCGAGGTGCCGAAGCTCCGATGCAATAAAGTGCGGCGCCCCAATCGGCCACATTGTTTTGATAAATGGTATTGATCACGTTCAACTTGGAGAAACGATCCACTTCCATAGCGCCGATCATGGCCGTGTCACGCAGGGCCTTGCTGTACTCTATAAGGCAATACGCGAAGGTGGAAGGTTCGTTCAGGGCCGAGGTACCCGGGAAGTGAATGCCGTCCCAGGCGCCCGTCAGCGTGGAATCGGGAGCGAAGCCGCTTGGATCCGCACTGGTGAAAACGATGCGTTCCTCAGGGCTTCCCAGGGCCTGGATACGGCCTTCCACACTCAAGCGATGGTGCCCTACAAATTCCACACGACATCCCGGCGTTATGCTCAAGGTGACACCATCGAGAACGGTCAGGTCGCCAAGAACCCGAACGGTATCCGCATCCCAGGTAGTATTGCCGTCGATGTCACCCCATACGTCGATGCTTTCCTCACGAAGTCCACGCAACAAGTGCCTGCTTTTGTTGCCCTCCCTTTGAACATAGCCGTCCCCCGCAAAGGTGAGGCAGCCATAACCCTCGGCCGGTGAACCGGGCGCTAAGCGATAATCGCCGTTTTCCGGATCGATCAACTGTGGATCCACTCCCAGGACGTTGTTGTAGGGATGACTCTCGGCGTCCAGCCAAGGCGCTGGAAGCGTTCAACCATAATCGCAGAGGAGCATGTAGTGGCAGAGCGGATCGGCGTTCAAGCCGGGACCGCTGGACCAGGTCCCGCTTTCTCTTAAAAGGCC
>JACNKJ010000110.1 GCA_014382085.1 bacterium | reverse complement strand
TTTCCACCCGACAAGGTATAACGACGATCGAAGCGGGATTCAAGTTCGACGGGAGAGCGGCAATCGGCCCATAGAAACCCGTTTCCTGTGGCGAATAGGTTTTCGGCGAAAAGACGGGCATTTTCGGGATCCATCCCCGAGGCCGGTTCATCCATGTAAAGGAAATCGGGATCCAGGGCCATGAGCGATGCTAGGGCCAGACGCCGCATTTCCCCCGCCGATAAGCTGATGGGGTCGCGGCCTCGCAGGCTGGCGGGCAGGCCCAAGGCCGCCATAGCCTGACTCACACGTCGTGCGAGTGCATCGCCACGAAGGCCTTGGCGGGAAGGCGCGAAGGCAATTTCCTCTTCAACAGTTTCCGCGAAAAATGTGCGCTCGGGATCTTGTAGGGCGAGGGCTGTCACCAGATTCGGGCTTCGTTCAATCTTGCCGGAGTCCGGATCGGCCAGATCGGCCAGGAGCAATAGCAGTGTACTTTTCCCACTGCCGTTTCCTCCCGTCAGCAAGACGCGTTCGCCGCGATGAAGCTCTAGATTCAATTCCGATATCAGCGTTTGGCCGCCGGGAAGATTCAGATGAAGATCTCGCGCGCTGAGAATCACCTCGCCCCTGCTAGCCGGTTGCCGTGGAATAGTCTGCGGCGCAGACTCCTTCTCGAATTCTTCCACGCGAGGAAGATCGACCGCGAAATGTGATTGATACACTTCCCGCGGCGGACCGGCCGCCACCAAATGCCCTTTGCGAAGCAGAATGATGCCGTCCGCCAGAAGCGCCCTCGCGGGATCGCGGCTAATCTCAATGAGCAGACGCGAATCCTGCGAACGCCATTCGTCCAGAAAGCGTAAGGACTCGGCCCAACTGGATTCATCCAGATGAAGCTCGGGTTCATCGAGAATCAGAATTTCGCAGCCAAGCACCGATAGGGCAGCAAGCCCCAGGCGCCGTTTTTCACCGCCCGAGAGAGTGTGCGGATTTCGATCAGCGAATTTTAGAAGATCAAATCGGCGCAGGGCTTCGTCCACACGATCCATGACACTGGCGGCACCGGGAGCTTCGCCAGGCGCACGCGCGCCGAGGGCGATTTCATCTCGCACGGTAGCGGCGGCAAGCTGGGAGTCGGGATCCTGGAAGAGCATGGCGTGGGGAGCCGGCGCGGCGAAAGATAGCTCTCCTTCGCTGGGCGCGGTGAGGCCTGCCAGGATTCGCGCCAAGCTTGTCTTCCCCGCACCGCTGGGTCCCCAAATGAGCCAGTGCTCGCCGCGATTCAAACGCAGATTGATATCCGTCAGTAGCGGGTGATCGCCCCGGCGCAAAGCTAGGCCGCGCGCTTCGATGAAACCTTCATCGCCCACGCGGATCATCCTCGGCGGATAGCTCCTCCAGGCGCTTGGCGGCTTCACGCCCCCAGACACTGTCGGCATCCCGGCGCAGGTATTCTCGCCAAGCGTCGGCGGCCTGACTCTCCTTGCCCTGGCGCAGATAGGTCTCGGCCAGGGAGAAAAGTGAAGTCAATCGACCGTCCTCGGCCCAACTTTGTCGAAAAGCCTTCTCGGCCCGTCGGTAATCATCCTGATCGAAAAGCACAGTGCCCATGGCGTAGAGATATTCGGAATTCTTGGGCTGGATTTTAAGAGCCTTGCCGAGTGCCTCGTGAGCCTGATCCAAGTCCCCCACTCGGCGATAGAGGATTCCCAACCGCGCGTGTGCCTCGGCGAAATTCGCGTCGGCGGCCACTGCGTCGCGTAGACGTCCGATGGCGTCCAGATACTCACCATCACGTGCCAATTCCAAACCTTCATTGACAAGCACCGCGGCCGGCGAGGGCGGAAGAGGTTCCACTATTTTTTGCTCGCCTGCGGGGGGTATCTTGGGCGTGCAGGCCGCGACAAGCAAAACCATCCAAAGCCACTTCTTCATGCGCCCACTCCCTTCTCGCGATCCTTGCGCCAGGCGGCGCGCGCTGCGGCTTCCACTTCCATGAGCGTCAATCCTTTCTCTCGAGCGAGTCGCGCGCAGTCTTCGTATTCGGGTGAAGCCTTTTCGCCACCACCGGGAAGCTCGGCCACCTTCATGCGCACATTGCCGTAAGGCGTCGATACGGTTTCCATGCGCCTGGGAAGGATCCAGCGATCTTCACTCTGAATGCGCAAACCTAAGGTGCTGCCCTCGCGAAAAATCAGGCGGGCCAATTCATCCAATTGGTTCGCGCGGCAAAGCACTTCCAGACCCAGACCGGGGCGACCCTTTTTCATTTGCAAGGCGCGGAAGTTGACGTCCAGTGCACCTTCCTCCAGAAGCCGAGACATAAGATGTGCGGATTCTTCGGCAGTGATGTCGTCCATGGCACAGCGAATAACTTGCACGCTGTCGCGCTCCCCTTCGAAGGCGTCGGCGGATTCCGCGAGAGTGAGGCGCAGCAAATTGGGTTGACCCGCAAGATCGCGCCGGCCTGCTCCGTATCCCGTGCGAAGGGGACGGAAGGCTTGATCACGAGCTTTTCGCTCACAGGCCCCAGCGAGAATCACCGCGCCCGTGGGCGTTACATTCTCGTCTGCCAGGCCGGATTCGCGCAGGGTGAAACCTGTCAGCAATTCCAATGTCGCCGGTGCGGGCAGAGGTAGCAGCCCATGTTCGGTTTTCACGGTTCCGCGTCCCACCGCCAGATCGCGAAGATGCAAGCGACCGATATCCAAGCGGTAAAGACCTAGCGCAGCGCCCACCAAATCGACCAAGGTGTCCATGGCGCCGATCTCGTGGAAGTGAACTTTCTCCAGGGAAACAGCGTGAAGACGAGCCTCGACGCGGCCCAGCAATTCAAAATAGCGGCGGGATAAATCCGCCACCGGGCCCGGCAAATTTAGGCTGTCGATGACTTCCAGGCACTCGGTCAAACCGCGGCGCGATTCGTTCTCGGGTAATTTCAACTGCAGCAATCGGCCACGGAGGCCGGAGCGCTTTGTTTCCTCGGCGGCGATTTCAACCTGGAAACCGGCATTTTGGAAAAGCTCGCCAAGTTCATCCAGTTCAAAACCCAGATCGGCCAGGGCAGACAGAAACATGTCGCCGGATATGCCCGCAGGAGCGTCTACCAAAAGCAGACGGGAAGCGGTCCAGGGCAGCTTTGAAGAATCGCTCATGCTCCCGCCTCCATGGCGGCCTCGCCCAAGGCGCGGGCGAAACGCGCAGCGGAAAGCCCCGCACCGAATCCATTGTCGATATTCACCACGGTCACCCCCGGCGCGCAGGAATTGAGCATGCCAAGTAGCGCGGCCAATCCTTCGAAGGCGGCGCCGTATCCCACACTGGTGGGCACGGCCACCACGGGGCAGGACACAAGACCGCCCACCAAGCTGGCCAAGGCGCCCTCCATTCCGGCCACCACCACCATGGCGTCGGCCCACTTCAACAAATCGCTGAAGGCGGTGAGGCGATGCACACCGGCCACGCCTACATCGTAAAGAGTCTCCACGTGGACTCCGGCCAGGCGCGCGGTCCAGACGGCTTCCTCCGCCACGGGCATGTCGCTGGTGCCTGCGGATAACACAAGTACGCGGCCGCGGCATTCGTCACGAGGCGGCATTCCCTTGTGAAAGAGCTTCGCGCTTTCTTCGTATTGTAGATTTTCAACCTTGGCGGCGGCGGCTTCGAATTGTTCGAAACTGCAGCGCGTCGCCAAGATGCGACCGTCACGCCTGTCCATGGCCTCGGCGATTTCGGCCACCTGTTCAGGCGTTTTCCCCTGGGCGAAGATCACCTCGGGAAATCCCGTTCGCAGCTCGCGGTGGTGATCCACCTTGGCCGATGACAGGCTTTCGAAACCCAGATCAGATAGCTCGCCAAGCGCCTCCTCGGGCATCAGGCGACCGGCGGCCACGTCCTGCAAAATCTCCGCGATGCGTTTTTTGGTCACAGGCCCTCCTGCCGCGCCAGCCATTCCAGAAGGATACCCTCAACGGCGGCGAAACTCTCTTCGATGAACAGACTGGCGCGAAGTTCCGAAGCGCCGGGAAGTCCCTTGAGGTACTGGCTCACCTGTTTGCGAAACTCCACCACCGCACGCTTTTCGCCGAACATTTCCACCTTGGCGGCCAGGTGCTCCACCACAAGGTGGATGCGTTCACTGAAGCCCGGTGCCGTCCAGCTTTCGCCGCGGCGATGGGCATCGATTTCACCGAAGATCCAAGGGTTGCCGATGCAGCCACGTCCCACGAGCACGGTGTCTACGCCAGTTTCCTCGATCATGCGTGCGTAACTGGCGGCATCGACGACATCGCCATTTCCTACCACTGGAATGTCCACGGCCTCGCGCGTCTCGCGAATAATACCCAGGTCGGCTTCACCCTTGAAAAATTGCGTACGGCTGCGCCCGTGAACAGTCACGAAGGCCAGGTTCGCGCGCTGGGCCATTTCGGCGGCTTCGGGAGCGTTGAGGTGCTGCTCATCCCAGCCTGCGCGAATCTTCATGCTTACCGGTAGGTCGATGGCCTCGTCCACGGCGCGGACGATTTCCTCCATGAGGGGCAGATCCTTCATGCAAGCCGATCCGCCACCGCTTTTCACGATCTTCTTCACAGGGCATCCGAAATTGATGTCGATGAAATCCGGACCCAATTCGGCGGCTCGCCGGGCCGATTCGGCCATGGCTCCCGGATCGGCCCCGAAAAGCTGGATGCCCAGGGGACGCTCCTCCTCGCCGAAGGAGGCCATCTTCAAAGTTTTCTCGTTTCCGCGACTCCAACCTTCGCTTGAGAGCAGCTCTGTGGTCACGTAGAGCGATCCCATGCTTCGGCAAATGCGCCGGAAGGGTCGATCGGTGATACCCGCCATGGGGGCGCAGGCCGCACCGCCGCCACGAAGCAGCGATCTGAGGGCCTGGGTGCGTTTCTGCTTGTTCGGGAATTCGTTCATGGCTTCGGCCTTGGATGGCGCGGGATTTCGTTTACCCACGCAAGTTCGAGCACTATACTCTCGCTTCCCAGGGGAAGCAAGCCAGGTGGAGGCGCATGAACCGAGCTACCTGGATCGAAATATCGCGATCCAGCCTTCTGAACAACTATCGCATCTTTAAGGAGCTGGCCGGACCGGTCGAGCTCCTGCCAGTGCTTAAATCCAATGCCTACGGACATGGCATGGCAGCGGTATCGGGCCTGCTCGTTAAGGCTGGGCAGCGTTGGTTCGGAGTACACACTGCCGAGGAAGCTATCGCTCTTCGGGACGTGAACCTGAACTGTGAACTGAGAACTCTTATTTTGTCATGGGTTCCACCCGAGCTATTGCCCGAGTTGCTCGAAACCGGCGCTCGCTTCACGGTCATCGACATGGAAAGCCTGGAAGAACTGGAAGCCGGTGGCCGGAGACAAGGGACCCAGGTACCCATTCATCTCAAAGTGGAAACGGGTGTAAACCGCCAGGGGTTTTCCGAAAACCAGCTTGATGCCCTCGTCAAAAAACTGCGGGCTTGTGAGCACCTGCACGTGGAAGGCGTGCACAGTCACTTCGCCAATATCGAAGACAGCACCGATCACAGCTATGCCCTTCAGCAGATGCGGCGCTTCGAGTCGGCAGTATCCCGGCTTCGCGCGGGCGGGGTGGAGCCAAAAATGATCCACCAATCCTGTTCGGCGGCCGGCATTCTTTTTCCCGAGACGCGGGGAGACCTGCTGCGCGTGGGCATCTCGCTCTACGGCCACTGGCCCAGCCGTGAAACCCTGGTGAGCGCTCGCGCCGAAGGGCGTAACAAGCTCAATTTGAAACCGGTGATGAGCTGGAAGGCGCGGATCATTCAGGTGAAGGACGTGCCCGCGGGAAGCTATGTGGGCTACGGCTGCAGTTGGAAGGCCGAAGCGCCCACTCGCTTGGGTGTGCTGCCGGTAGGTTACGCCGATGGCTACGATCGTGGCTTAGGCGGCGCCTGGGTACTGGTGAAAGGCAAGCGCGCGCCGGTGCGAGGCCGCATCATGATGAACCTGAGCCTCGTGGATCTCAGCCACATACCCGAGGCCGGACGCGGCGACGAAGCCGTCTTGATCGGCAGTCAGAATGGCGAGGAAATTAGCGCCGAGACCCTGGCCGGCCTGGCGGGAACCATCAATTACGAGATTCTGGCTCGCGTCGCCGCCCATGTTCATCGACAGGTGGCGGACTAGACAGTTCTATCTGCTTGCGCGGCAACTTGGCCAATTCCCCCGACACAATCATATGCATGAGGTGGCGCTCCACATCGCGCAGATGCTCGAAGTGGATGTGCGGCACACCCTCT
>JACNKJ010000117.1 GCA_014382085.1 bacterium | reverse complement strand
GCGGGTCCCTCGAGTCGCTCCCGATAGGGAGCGGAGAGCTGGGCGAGTACTATTCCGCCCAGCAAGAGCAGATGCAGAAGAAAGGGGTCGGTGTCGCGAATTTCGCCGCTGCTGTGCCCCGCGCTCAGAGTGCTGCGAAGCAGGGTGAGGCTGCGCCGCGCGCTCTCTGCCGCCCCACCATCGAGGCGTTCGCCCCCGGCCAGGATTTCCCGCAAAAAGATGGCAGCGAAGTCGGGCTTCTCCTCCATGATTTCGCCCAGGGCCGAGGCCCATGCCCGCAATTGCTCCTTCGGAGCGACTTCACCGCCAAGACGGTTTTCCAGTTCCACCGCCACTTCCCGGAATATCTCCTCTAGAACGGCCCGATAGAGCCCCTCTTTGCCGCGGAAGTGGTAGCTGATCAAGGCCTTATTGACGCCAGCCAGATCTGCTAGGCGGTCCACCCTTGTACCCTCCAGACCATCGCGAGCGAAGAGTTCACGGCCAGCTTCTATGAGCTTTCCGCGGGTGGCTTCGCTGCTGGTGTTGACGATGGGGGCCATGGTGATCCTGGTTCTAGTATTAAACAAGTATTTTAATTAACTGGTTGGACAATACCAAGGGCCGACAGCAAAGTCAAGAGGCGATTCACGATGTGGCTTACCGGATTTCAGGGTCCAGAGTTGACATTCAAGGCGCGCGTCATAGTATGTTATCTCGGCTCACCGAAAAAAATTCAAGAAGATGAAATCGCGAGGACTCCATGCCATCGAAGATTACGCCTCTTTTCGCCCTGGCTCTCATCCTATTTGCCGGACCGATTCTGGCCCAAAACAGCGAGGATTGCTTCGATTGCCATGACGATCACGAACTGACCAACGCCACGGGTGAGATCATTTACGTGGCGCCCGAACTCTTCAAGGGGTCCATGCATGAGGATATGGACTGCATTGATTGCCACGAGGGTGGAGACTTCGAAGATGAGCCTCACTGGCCTGAGCCTCCCACTGTGGATTGCGCAAGTTGCCATGATGAGCAGGATGAGCAGTACCGAAACAGTTGGCATGCGCAGAGGCATCCTGGAGATACGCGCACTTATCCCACCTGCGCTACTTGCCACAATGCTCATGAGGTTGGAAAGCACGGCAAGTCGGGATCGACGGAATACAAGCAGGAAATCGTACTCATCTGCTCGCAGTGCCATCAGAAGGATATCGAGAACTACGTGCACTCGACGCATTATCGACATCTCGAAGACAATGATGACGATCGTGCGCCTTCTTGTACCGACTGCCATGACAGCCACGCCATCTACAAGCCCACCGATCCCAATTCGCGGGTTCACCCCAACAATGTTTCGGAAACCTGCGACGCCTGTCACACGGGACATCGGGCCAGCCTGCACAAGGAAGCGGGGGCGGAAGACTCTGAAGTGAGCTGCGTGTTCTGCCATACGGGTCATCAGACCGACATGACTTCCATCGCCCATCGCATCTACAAAGAGGAAGGCATCTTCAATAAGTGCAACTACTGCCACGAGAAGAGCCAACACGAGGGTGATGAGTTCGCGCATGGGTCGATCATGGATGCCGAGGTCATGGGGCGCGAAGTCAACTGCACCGAGTGCCATCAGTATCATTGGAAGGTTGAGGATGGCGAGGCTACGCCGCATTGGACCCATCGAGAATGCGGCAAGTGCCATGAAGAGCAGGATGAGGCCTGGAGCATGTCCGCCCACGGACGTTCCCAGGAAGTGGGCAACAAGGAGCCGGCCACCTGCATCGATTGCCATGGTGAGAACCAAATTCTAAGACCAGATCTTCAGTTCGATTCAGAGACCATCGTTGCGACTTGCTCAAAGTGCCATGGCGACAGAGACCTTATGCTTTCCTACGGAATCAACCCTTACGTAGTCCAGGGTTACAAGGATACCTATCACGGCAAGCTCTACGCGGTGCACGAAGAGGGACTTCACTTCGCCACCTGCACCAACTGCCATGGATATCACAATATTCTCGAACCTGAGGATCCCATGTCATCGGTGAACCGGGTGAACATTCTCGAGACCTGCAAACAGTGTCACGACACGGCCAGCGAGAACTTCGTGACCTATCTGGTTCATCCCGTGCAACCCACGGCGGCGGAAGTCGAAGAGGGTCTCGCTAATTCCGACACTCACGCCTATAAGCTAGCCCGTGAGGAATCGCTAGCCTTGGTTGAAGATCCCGATAGAGCCGAACACAGGGCATTCCTGCAGGCCTTCGCCACTGCCGACAAGTTGATGAAGCTGCTTTTCGTGGGCGTTCTTAGCTTCTTCGGCCTGCACACTTTCCTCTGGTTCCAGCGAGGCATTCAGCCTCGCCTGCATCACTTCGACAAGCGTTACTATCGTCGATTCTCAGGTTACGACCGCATGCTCCACGTCTTGGTGAACATGAGCTTCCTCATGCTGGCCTTCACTGGGCTGCCCCAGTCCTATTCGCACACGGTGCCGGGAAGCTGGTTCTTCGAAAACGTGATGAGTCTGAAACTCGCGCAGAAATTGCACTACATCGCGGCCATCATCACCGCACTATACTTCTTCCTGCATCTGATGCAGCTGGGCTGGAAGCTTCGCAAACATGGCTGGCGCAAAATTCTCGTGGGACCCGATTCCATGGCGCCGCGCAAGAAAGACTTCGTGGACTTTTGGCAGCACCTGCTCTGGTTCCTCGGCCGGTCGGTCAAACCGAGTTTCGACCGTTGGACCTATTGGGAAAAGTTCGACTATTTCGCCGTGTTCTGGGGAGTGGCCGTCATTGGCGTTTCCGGGCTCATCCGGTGGAATGAAGAATTCTTCGGCAACTTGCTGGGTGGAGGAGTGGTGTCATTGGCCGATACCATTCACAAGGAAGAAGCCCTTATGGCCACGGCCTTCATCTTCATCGTGCACTTTTTCAACACCCATTTCCGAAGTGAAAAATTCCCCATGGACGTGAGCATCTACACGGGACTAATCACTGAAGAGGAATTGAGAGAAGAGCGGCCCGAGCAGTACGAGCGCATGAAGTCCCAGGGCCAACTTGAATCGAGCTTCCAGGGTCCGCGTTCGGCCTGGCATCAGATTTTAGCCTACGCCTGGGGCACCTTCGCACTGTCGCTGGGACTGATCCTACTGGTGCTGATTATTTGGGGAATGGTCGCGGGAGGGCATTAAGGCCGCCAGTCCCCGGTCCCCAGTCTCCAGCCGCGAGCTAAAACGAAACCCTCCCCGGAATGGGGAGGGTCTTCTTCTGGAGACTGGTGATGCGAGACTGGAGACCTAAGGAAACAGCTCATCCATGATCGCCGGCTCTTTCTCTTCCCATGCCAGAATGCTGTGGCAGTTGTCGCAATCCTGACTGATGGTCGCGCCCTCGGTGGAACTATGCTCATCGTCGTGACAACGGAAGCATCCCGGGAAATATTCATGTCCGATGTGGTTCGGGTAAGTGCCCCAGTCGATACCCATTTCCGGGAAGATATTGCGTAGGTAGATTTCGCGCGCCTTCGCGATGGCGAAAGCCAATTCCTCGCTGCCGCTCCATTCGCCTTCAGCGTAAAAGGTTTCCAATGACGCGGCAATGGCCACATCCGCTTCTTCGCGATTGGCGTAGTCGGCCTGAATGGCTCGCATTACCTCGCGCTTGATGTAGGGAAGCTCCACGGAGATGGCATTGCCGGCGATAGCCTTGTCCACTGCATAACCGGGCTCTTCGAAAGTGTGCGTGGGCCGATTGTGGCAGTCCATGCAATCCATCTGACGAATCTCGTGCTCGGCGAAGAAGGCTTCATCCACTTCGAAGCCGTCCTTGACGAATTCCGTAACCTCGCCGTCGGCGCCTGCAGATCGCACCCAGTAGATTTCTTCCCGCTTCTCGTCGGCGATGTACTCCACTTTGGTGTCGGGGCTCATGTGCCAGTGAATGCCCTCGGCAAAGCCCGACTCGGTACTACCGCCACCAACCTTGAGCAGAAGCAGGTTCACCAGCTCGGTATTGTCTTCATCTTCCTGATAGTGACGCTTGAGCATGAGCCGATCGCCGTGGAATTTCTCAGGCCAGTGGCACTGTTCGCAGGTTTCTCGCGCCGGTCGCAAATTGTGGATGGGTGTTTCGATGGGCCGGCTAAAAGTGTTGCCCAAGACTGCGAAGACCTGGCGAATACCGGAGATCTTGGACTTCACAAACCAGCCGGCACCCGGCCCGATGTGACAGTCAACGCAGCGCACGTTGGAGTGGGGGGAGTTGCTGTAGGCAACGTGTTCGGGCTGCATCACGGTGTGACAGGTCTTGCCGCAGAAGGTTTCCGACTCCATGAATTCTACGCCGCGGTAGGACACCATGGCCGTGAGGGTCAGCAGACCGATGACCGTCACCAGCATCACCGCAAATTTGCGCCGATGTTCGTGATCGTTGAGATCCCAATTGGGGAAGGCGTAGAGGGGGGATGTTCCGTCTGATTTAGCCCCCTTCCGCCCCAGGACCCGTCCCAGGAACACCAGACCCAGGCCGGCCACCATACAGGTGGGCAGGGCCATGAATGTGACGATGCCCATGTACGGGGACTGATGGAAGCCCAGGGTCTCCAGAGATAGGAAGATGAGGATGAGCAGGATGCTGATATAGAAAGCCAGCAAGCCCAGCAGGCCCAAGGGGTGGGTGGTATTCCTCAGTGTGAGGACCCTAAAATAAATCAGGAGGCGATTTTTCATCACCTCCTGACAGTAATCACTCACCGCTCAATTCACAAGAGCAGAGTTAACACCATTACTGGTGACAGATCGCGCAGTTCGGCGGGGGTTCGGGTCCGTCGTGGCACATGATGCAGGACTGAACATCCGCCCGAGCCGCATCGGTGTGTCCGCCAGCACCACCAAATCCCGCTTCGAAGTGGCTGGCAGGCTTGATACCTTCAGCCAGATGGCAGACGTTGCAGTAGTCCTGAGAACCGTGGCAGCTGTAGCAGCTTTCCGTGCCCTTCATGGCGTCCAGCGAATGGTTGTAGCGATGGTTGCGATCGTGAGACAGGAAATCCACGTTCTCGCCATGATGGCAGAAAGTGCAATCCTCGGACTCGTTGTGGCAGAGCACGCATTCGCCGGAACTCATGCGGGCGTGGAACTGATGCTCGAAGCGGTAGTCACCGAAGTGGCTCCTGGGCGTTTCGCCGAAGCTGGCGCCGATCTCATCATCGTGGCAGTCCAGGCAGACAGTCAAGTTCGGCATGGCTGCGCCACGGGTGATGGCCGGATGGCACGCCACGCATCCCATTTCATTTTCGACCACGTGCAGTTCGTGTGAGAACTCCATGGCCAGAACGGGAACCGCGAGAAGAAGAGCGATGAAGGTGATGCTTAGGTTCTTTTTCATGGCTAGTCCTCCTCCCCGTGGGATGTTCCGAAGCGATAGGCGATCATTCCGATGAAGCGGTTTTCATATTCCGCTCTCGGTGTGGTTAGGCTTTCGAAGATCAATCGCAGCTCCAGGGGGAACTTGCTGCAGTAGTGATCGAGGCCCAGACGGCTGGCCATGCTGTAGTCGTCGGTCACGGCCTGCTCGCTGATGCTCTCGTCGCCGTACTTGTAGGCCATGCGATTCAGGTCGATCCATAGCCAGGTGTCTTCCAGGACGGCGTGGCGGTAACTGCCGAAGAAGCCCGTGCGCTCTCCACGATAGCCGCGCTGCATGCGGAAGCCCGCGTTGAGGCCTTTGCCGCTCAGGCTGAGTTCGAAACCATCTCCGCGGTCGCCGAGCTCGGGGAAGATTTCAACCACGGCGGCGGTCCAGCGGAAGCCATCGATGGCCCTGCAGGGGAAGCCGGCCTGAATCCGAAGCTCCTGACGCTTGCTCAGCGCACCGTCGGCGAACCACTCTTCGTCGCGCACCAACTGGGTGATCCAGGAGTCGGTATAGTTGGGAAGGTAGCCTTCCTTCATGTTCCAGGTGACGCCGTAATCGTAGACGCCCTTCTTCCCGGATAGGCGAAGGTGGGAGAAGTAGAGCATTTCCGATTCGGTCTCGTAGCGCATCTCGTAGGCGAGGGAGCCCAGAGGGAAGTTGCCGAACCAGAGCGACGCGCCGATGCGCTGCTCAAGAAGCTCTTCCTCTTCGTTGTAGCGGGCGGCGCTGAGACCGAGCATGCCCTTCATGGGAAGTCCGTAGTAGCGATAGTGGGCGCCCATGACTCCGTCGATGTCTTCGAAGTTGGGGAAGGTGTCGCCGTCGGCATCTCTGAGTTCCCGGCTTCCGGAGAAGAGGGTCAAGGCGCCGAGCTTGCCGCCGTTGAG
>JACNKJ010000026.1 GCA_014382085.1 bacterium | reverse complement strand
GCTTTGGCCTACATCCTACGCTATGGCGGGGGCGGCCTGGGAGATATCAGCACCGCCGCAGTACTCAACGCCAACTATCTGCAGTCCAAACTGCGCGATACCTTGGATATTCCCCTGCCGGGTCTCTGTATGCACGAGTTTGTGGCCAGCGGATCCTTCCTGCGCAAACATGGAGTGCGAACGCTCGACGTGGCCAAGCGCCTGCTCGATTTCAACATGCACGCGCCCACGATCTATTTCCCGCTCATCGTTTCCGAAGCGCTCATGATCGAGCCCACGGAAACCGAAACGCGGGAAACCCTGGACGAATTCATTGCGGTTATGAAGCAGATCGTGCGCGAGGCAGAAGAGAATCCCGAACTCCTCACCAGTGCGCCGCACAATACGCCGGTGGGCCGATTGGATGAAGCCCACGCCGCCAAGAGTCTCTGCGTCATCGCGCCCTGTGGCGGTGAACTCGTGGATCTGGAGGTGGGCTCCTGAGCGAGCGCGCTCTCTGGCGGTTGATCCTCGATGGGGAACAGTCCGGCCAGGAAAACATGGACCGAGATATGGCCCTCTTCCGGGAATTGGAGGAGGGCCGCGGTCTGCCCACCCTACGCCTTTACGCCTGGAATCCCTGGACGGTGTCCCTGGGTCGCCATCAAAAACCCGAGAAGGCGCTGAACCTGGCGGCCATGGCGGAACGCTCCATTCCCTGGGTGATGCGGCCAACAGGCGGCAGGGCCGTCTATCATGCCCAGGAGATGACTTACTCCGTGATCGCGCCGACCGAGGGCAGCTTCGCGGCGACCTTGGCGGGTACCCACCGGAGTATTGCCGGCGCGCTCTTGCGTTTCTATCGTGACCTGGGGGTTAAGGCCCAGCTCACGCGCCCCGCGCCATCAGGCGATCTGGATCCACGCTCGCCGGCTCCCTGTTTTGTCGCTCCGGGTTTGGCTGAGATCGAGTACGAGGGTCGCAAGTTGGCAGGCAGCGCACAGTTGCGGGGCCAACGGGCCTTCCTACAGCACGGTTCTATGCCCATCGGGCCGGCCCATTTGGATCTGGTGAACCTGCTCCCGGGTTCAGATTCCTCGCGGGAACACGCAGGAGAAGTCCTTTCCTCCAAATCCGCCTACCTCGCCGAGTTGATGGAAGTGCTTCCCGCTTTGACAAGGCTCTTCGATCTCCTGGCCGCCGCCTTTTCCGAGGAATTCGCAATTGATTGGCGAATATCGAATAGCGCTTAGCGGCTCGCTGGCGGCTGGCAGCCGATAGCAGGCATGGCGCAGTGGTAAAACCTTATACTTCAACTTCTTCGCCTTAACCCTCATTTTAAAAAGGGGTTGACTATGGCCTTTAGGGGGCACTAAATTGCCAGTGCTCAAGGCTTTCCCCCATTTGATACCCCACTCCACAGGGACGGCATCCGTCTCTCGTGGGTGATTATGTTCGGAATAGGGGTGCGGGGGTTTTTCTGTTCGTCCCGAACAGAGGGTCTTTGCATCGCGACGATGTTAAAAAGGGGTTTCTCATGACAGCTCGGGGATATTTCAGACTGGCCTGCGTTCTGGCCCTTCTCCTTTCTCCCGCATTAGTCCAGGCCCAAGCCTCGCTCGGTAGTGTCGAAGGTGTTGTCAGCGACGCCGACTCGGGTGCTCCTTTGCCATTTGCGAACGTGATCGTGGACGGCACGGACTTCGGCACCATGACGCTTGAGGATGGCAGTTTCAAACTGCTGCTTCCTGCGGGTACCTATGTCATCAAGTGTCTCTACATGGGATACGAGAACATCCAGCGCGATGGCGTGGTGGTCATCGGCGAACAGGCCATCACACTCAACATGTCCATGACCCAGTCGGTTTCCTTGGTCGTCGATATGATCATCGTGGAAGGCACTGAAGCTCTGGTGGATGTGAAGTCGACCTCGGAACGCAAAAGCGTGAGCGATGACGACCTAAAGAACTTCGCCGTGGATAATGTCGAAGAGGCCATGGCGCTTCAGGCCGGCATCGTCATGGTGGGAGGCGAGCTGCACGTTCGCGGTGGACGCTCGGGCGAAGCAACCTTCATGATTGATGGTGTGCCCGTTGACGACCCGCTGGGCGGCAAGGTGGAAGTGTCCAACGTGGCCATCGCCGAAGCTGAAGCGACCATCGGCGGTATGGATGCTGAATTCGGCAATGCCCAGTCGGCGGTATTCAACATCGTCACCAAGGAAGGCAGCCAGCAGTTCGAGGGATCCTTCCGTCTCACCACCGACGACTACGGTCGTCAGGATAAGACCTACACCAACTACGACCGCCTTGCCTTGGGCATGGGCGGCCCGCTTTTTAATCCCGATTTCCGTTGGTATCTCTCGGCCGAAGGCGTTTTCCTGGACGGTGAAAATCTCACACTCGATCGTCGCGACGAGTATGGGATCCTGGGTGATTTCATCAAATTCAAGGAAAGAGCCTCCAGCACTCTCAACGTGCAGAACAAGATCACCTGGAAGGTAAGTCCCAAGCTGAAGCTCAATTTCGAGACGAATCTGAATTACTCGGCTAGCGATCCCTACATCGTCAACTGGAACCAGGAAGGCTATGTCAACCGAGTTCACATGTTCGAGCGCCTTGAATCCAGTGGCGCCGAGGGGGTCTTCTTCTACGTGATTCGAGGAAGCGTGCCCGTACTGCACGGACCCTGGTACGACGAGTATCAAAACAACCGGCAGCTTCAGGCCCAGGGCCTGCCCAGAGATTTCCAGAAGGTTCTGGTTTCCTACAAGCCTGCCGGCTCAGATGTCTCCGTGCTCGAGGTCGTCGATGCCATGAAGGTGGCCAGCGCATGGTCGGGCACCGAATTCCTGGTGCTCACCGACGAACTCTTCGATGGATTCATGGATGGACTCAGCCAGTGGAGCTACGTGCAGGACGACTCGTCCCAGGTCTACTACAATTCGGCCGAGCACACATCTTCCAGCGACAACTTCACCAATAGTATGAAATTCGTGGCCAAGCATACCTTGAGCGATGACGTCTTCTACAGCCTCGCGCTCTCCCGATCCGATTTCAATCGTCATCGGGACGTGAACGGCAAAGAGCCTTCCGAGTATCTCTCGGGTGGACAGTCCGCCCTCATGCACAATGGAGCTACGGATTCCCGCGTGACCGGTGTGAACTACTACACGGATCCGGATAATCCCTTCCTTGCCACCGCCTACGACTATCCGGAATACGACGATCGCCGTTCCATCAGCTACACCATGAAATTCGATCTCACCAGTAATCGCTGGCGAGGTCACAAGTTCAAAACTGGAACCTTGATCCAGTACAACGACATGAAGAACGTCTCCATCAACTACCCGGGCGTGACCCGAGATCTGGTCGACGACATTTCCGGACGTTATCTGGGCGAGGAACAGGGCCTCAGCGCCAACAACTTCGAGAACCAGGCACCTTTGGCCGCCTGGTATGCTCAGGATCGCTGGGAATTCCAGGGCCTGGTCGCCAACTTCGGATTGCGCTACGACCTCTTCAGTCCCGGTAACGGCGTAGATATTCTCCTGCGCGCCGACGGCGTTGATCCCAACATCGATCGCTACAAGCACGCGCTTAGCCCGCGCCTTGGACTAGCCTTCCCCATCACCGACCGGGACGTGTTCCACTTCCACTACGGAAGATTCATTCAAGCGCCTTCCAATAATTTCCTCTTCCAGACCCAGGATCCCAACTCCGGCATCGGCGTGTTGGGTAATCCTGATCTGAAGCCCGAGATCACGATTTCCTATCAGGCGGGTATCCGTCACCAGTTCTCGGCCTATGTCTCCGGTGACTTCGCGCTCTTCTACAAAGATATCTATGCGCTGATCACGACCACGGCCGTCCAGGACACCATTTCGGGCAACCAGTCTTATCGTTTCATCAATAGGGCCTATGCTTCGGCCCAGGGTCTTGAGATGACCTTGTCCCGTTCCTTCGCCGACAACTACGGCGGACGAATCGCCTACACCTACAGTTTTGCCACAGGTGTGGCCAGTGACGCTCTCTTCGGCGCCAGCGCGGGCGGACTAACGCATCTGCCCACACGCGAGCTGCCTCTCAATTGGGACCAGCGTCACAGTCTCGACGTTTCATTGCAGATCGCCGATCCGGGCAGTTGGGGTGGATCCGTCACATACAGTTTCGGATCGGGCTATCCCTGGACGCCCTCATATCGGCAGGTTCGTAGACAGGATCCCGAGTTGGAGAACTCTCGCCGACTTCCGGCGACGCACAGCCTTACTTTGACTGCGCAGAAATTCTTCAATATCTGGGGACAAGATCTTACGCTCTTTTTCGACGGCCGAAATCTCCTCGACCAGGATCAGGTGGGTTCCATCAGTCCGGGAATCTGGCCGGGTCCGGGACACGCCCAGGTGGCCTATGTGGAGTACTTGACCGAGACGGATGACGCGGGGAATCCCCAGTACGGCGGAGCCTTCCTGGCCGACATGGACGGCGACGGCGAGGATGAGTTCCATCCCGTCGATGACCCCCGAGTCTACTATCCGCATCGAATCTTCCGTATCGGCTTTGGAATGGAATTCTAGAAAGCCCCGGGCGCGAGGAAAGGAAACTCTATGCAGTTATCGCGATCACCTAGGATGGGACTGGCCTTTGCTGTCTGCCTTTCCATCCTATTGGTTTGGAGCCCATCACTCCAAGCTCGTCAGGAACCTCCCCCGGGCTCCTCTTGGAGCATGCCCATTTCTGGTGGAATGACACTGGACGGCGACTACGTTCACAATGTCGGCGAGCTCCAGATGAACATCACCAACTTTGGAGTGTTCGGTTCCTACCCCTCCATCGGCTGGACAATGTCCGAATCGCCTTCAGCCCAGTGGCCCGCTGGCAGTGGCGTGGAGTATCTGTGGGCGGCCGGAATCTGGTGCGGCGCTCTCGTTTCGGGAACGCCCTATGTCTCCACTTCCGATTTCCGGCAGTGGGAATTCCGCCCGGGCAACGAAGAGGTCTTCACCGTCTATCGTAGCTTCGAGGGTTCCCGCGGCGGCAATCGCCTGCCTTCTCCCGCGGCCGATGACGACGGTGACGGCAGCATCGACGAAGACGCCCTGGATGGAATCGACAACGACAATGACGGCTCCATCGATGAAGACTTCGCGGCCATCTCCAATCAAATGTTCACCTGCACCTATCGGGACTACCTGCCCGAGAGCTACGGCTACTCGCCCGATCACCATCCTCTGAATCTGCATATCACCCAGCAGAGTTATCAGTGGGAAAACGACCAGGTGGATGACTTCGTAGGCGTCGAGTTCACCATTCGCAACGTGGGTGAGCAGACTTTGGAAGACTTCTACCTGGGTTTCTTCGCCGACCCCGATGTGGGTCCTCGCGATATCCCCGCGAACTTCGAAGACGATCTGGTAGACGTGGTCTCCGACATCCGCTGCGTCCAGAAGGGCTCCTTCAACATTCCCGTGGAGTATGCCATGGGCGTGGCCTTCGATGATGACGGCGACGAAGGCCGCACCGAAGGCGAAATCGGCATCATGTTCATGGGGCACAGCATCGATCCCAGTGGCGTAACAGCGCCTCCACGCGTGCAGCTTCGCTCCTGGCAGGCTTTCTCGGGCAACGCTTCCTTCGAAGAGGGCGGCGACCCGTCCAATGACCGTGAGCGCTACCTGCTCATGTCGGCCGAGGGTAATGATCGTCCACCCATCGTCCCGCGCGACTACCGCATGCTTCTTTCCGCCGGTCCCTTCCTCTTCCTCTCCGGCGACAGCCTAACCTTCCAGGTTGCCTTCGTGGTGGGACGCGGACGCGACGGCTTGCTCGAAAATGCGGCCCAGGCAAAGCTGACCTTCGATGGTAACTGGTTCAATCTGGATCAGGACGTCGAAACACCACCCCAGAGTCAGGCCTGCGACGAAACGCTCATCGAGGAACGCTTTGACGTAAGCTGGACGAATCCCTGCGACAGTACCTTCATCATGGACATTCCCGCCAACACACCTACATGGGTCAATGATGATTGCCTCTTCGAGGAACTCGCGAATCAGCTTTGCGACAATTCCGAATACTGGTGTACGGGTCTGGACGGCAAGGAAACTCAGATCAACTGGCTCTACGGTTCTCCGCCTCCTCCGCCGAATCTGAGGATTTGGCCCACGGAAGGCAAGAATGTCCTATTCTGGGACAACTTCAGCGAACTCGTGCCCGACGTCAGCGAACTCATCTATGACTTCGAAGGTTATCGCATATGGCGCGCCGATGGATGGGAACGCCCCTTCGGATCCTCGGTGAACAACGGACCTCCCCCGGAATTGTGGGC
>JACNKJ010000040.1 GCA_014382085.1 bacterium | reverse complement strand
CGCTGCCCCCCACATGACGCGCATCGATGGGCAGTGAGGCCGAATCGATTTCCCGGCGCACGCCCTCCCAAAGCTTCGCATCGAAATCGGGGAGACTCGCCAGGGGCGGACGCTCGCCCGTGCGAAGTTTCGAGGGCGCTATTTTTGAAACCATGAGAAGTCCTTCGGCCAGGAAAGTGCCCGAACCGCAGAAGGGGTCGAAGAGCGACCTTTCACCTTTCCAACCACTGATACGAAGGATGGCCGAAGCCAGCGTTTCTTGCAGGGGCGCGCCCACCGCGTCCAGGCGATAGCCGCGCTTGTGCAGTGATCCGCCGGAAAGATCCAGACTGATGGTCGCACGATTGCGGTGGATGCGCAGGTGAAGGCGCAGGTTCGGACTCAGCTTGTCCACGCTGGGGCGCTGTCCGCCACGCTCACGAAAGCGATCGACGATGCCGTCTTTGAGCCGCTGGGCCGCGAAGTGTGAGTGTCCGATATTGCTGTCGGAAACGTTGGCGTCGATGAGGAAGGTCTCATCCACGGAGAAGAGCTTTTCCCACTCGATCTTGAGAGCCGTTTGGTGAAGATAGCGATCGGAGTGGCAATCGAAGGTGACCAAGGGCGCGATGATGCGACTGGCCAGTCGAGTGGAATAGGCAATGCGGTAGAGTGCTTCAGGCTTGCAGCGAAAGTGGACGCCGCGATAGCCGGGCTGGCAATCGTCAGCACCCAGCTCCTTGAGCTCACCGGCTACGAGTTCTTCCAGAGCTCCGCCGCACTGGGCGAAGAATCGCGAATACTTTTGATATTCGAACATGGGCGCAATGTCGCAGATTCCCAGGCACTCTGCCACCCGCTATTTATCCAAAGCCTCGATTAGTCGTCTTCATCCCGATTGGAAAACACCGCTCCCACCATGAGATGCTCCCAAAAGGTGGCCCCTGACTTGGGAATGCCCGCCAGTGAGCCGAAGCGGCGACTCACATCCGGATCTGCCCGCCAGATTGGATAAGGAAGCCCCGCTTGAATGCGAATGAAGAAGGTCGCTTCCAGTATGAGCAAGGTCACGGCTCCCATGAGACCGAGGACATGGGCCGGCTCGATGAGAAAGCCGGTGGCAACGATCAAGGTCGTGGCCGCGGCGGGAGGATGGGGACTGCTCATGCCGATCATGCCCACGCTGACCAGGGCCATAGCCAGTGCCGTGGTCATAATGCGCGGCCCGTTCAGCGCAGTGCTGGTTAAGAGGCCTGCGTCGGGGAAGATCCAGTTCATGATCCAGAGAGACGCGAAGCCCGCGGCAACTCCCATGGCATGGGAAACGAACACGCTGCGCGGGCTGGCCTGCTCGCTCATGGGCGTGTAGAAGAGAATGAAGGCCGAGGGTGCCAAAGGTGGAAAGAGAAGCGGAAGTTTTGTGAACCATGCCGCCAAGGAAATGATACCCAACGCTGTGCTGCCGGTGAGCAGAACGAAAAGGACCAGCGGCCACTGACGATGGCCGGTGCTTCGATGCAGATAGCTAAATCTGAATCGCGAGATGATGGCGATGGCTCGAAAGAGGAATGTTCCTTGAGGTCCGGTACCGGCAAGCTTCATGGCTGCACTTCCTGAAAGCATCGCTGAAGCGCCTGATCAAGCACATCCAAACCCAGGAAGGCACGCTCGGAGGATATGTTGAAAAGATCGCGCATTTCATCCAGATCCAATCGTGCATCGGCCAGTAGTTTCTCCAGCAACTCCTGCCTCATGTTCAAGGTCTCCCGGCTTGCCTTCACAAGTCTTTCCGCTCGCTCCATGTCGGGCTTGAGGATGCTCGGCGCCAAAGATGCCAAGGCCATGGGCATGGCGAGGGTCTGATCCAACTCACATTCCTCAAGAGCCTTGGGACCAAGATTGTGCGTGCCCACATAGGCAACCATCTCTTCCGGAAAACCCCAGGATTGTAGAATCCAGGCGCCGGCCTGGGCGTGATCCCAGTTGAAAGCCTGCCTCTCCAGACGCGATAAGCGCTCAGGGCTCTCCGTCCATTGCGCAACCAGAGGGCTGTAGTAATCCTCCCAGGCGGACAGCAGAACGGGAACTGCCACGTCGGCCAGCAAGGTTGAGGTGAAGGCTTCGTCTTCAGACCCTGGCCTGAATTGCTTCGTGAAGGATCGGGCCAGGAGTGCGCGAGTGAGAGAGTCGGTCCAAAAAGCTTCGTGATCGAAAAGCCCTTCTTTTGGCTCGGGAAGTGTATTGGCAACGGCAAAACCCAAGGAGATTTCGCGAATCTTCGCAAAGCCCAGCATGTTCATGGCGTGGAAGACCGAGGTCACCTGATTGGGAAGTGAATAGAGCGAGGAGTTGATCACGCGAATGACCTTCGCCGAAAGTTCGGGCGTGGCGCTGATGATCTGCTCGATCTTGTGAATGTCGGGATCTTCGCTACTGACCTCACGAATGAGACGCGTTGTGGCCTCAGGCAGAGTAGGCAGTTCCACGTTCTTGAACATCGATGCGAAGTTCCCCGATGCCACCCAAGCATGGCGTCGGACTTTATCGAGTATCCCCATGTAGGAGGACTCCTTCTCCGGTGTGAATCGATCCTTTGAGGTTGAGATCGGCCTTGAAGTGCCTCGACTTGACCGGCAAAAAGAAGTCCTTCAAAAAAACTGTCGATCTGACGAAAAAATCGCTCAAGTAAACGACACTACCTGCCGATAAGGGGCCAAGCTGCGCTCAGCGAAACAGCATCCATTTCCGCGTGGCGCTTCTCCCCTTCCATTCCCATCGCGATATCAGAACTGAAAAAATGCTCCCATCGCGGCGCAGGATTCCGTGCGAAGGTTCATCGATCCCTCTATTTTTAAAGGGTTTAAGCGATCAACCTCAGTTGCCGATCTAAGGTCAGATACATATGATCAGGAGGATTCGGATGAGCACTCGGGCATCGCTCATCCTCGCTCTTCTCCTCGCGTTGCTTCCCCCAGTCTGCGGCGCGATGGCTATTGAGAGCGGGATTAATCAGGGCCATGAGCAGGCCAATTGTTCACAATGTCATTCATTCGACAGGGATCGCGACACGTCGGGCTATGCAGCCATGAACGTTGATGCGGCATGCATATCCTGTCACGCAATGGGATCCGGTTCCGCGGTGGATCGTTTAGGATTCCACGGGCAACCGGGCCGCCGATGCAATGAATGCCATGTCTTTCACGAACCCACACAGATGGTCACTGCCACCGGCAGCGGTTTCCTGCCGACGACCTTCAGTGACAGCGAAGGCCACTGCGCCGCCTGTCACTCCATGGACGGTGACCTGAGCCAGATATCCATGGGTCATCGCGAGGCTGCACAGCTTTATCATTCCGGCGAATTGAATTTGGAAGCTCTTTCGCCATCGGACGCCTGCCTTGCGTGTCACAGTTCCAATAGCAATGCCCTGTCCTCGGATCTGATCCCCATAGGCACTCCCAGGTTCAATGAGCATGCCAGTCACTCTTATGGCGTGGCCATGCTGCCCGGGGGTGAAGATCCGACACTGCGCATTCGCAATGTGCTCGACCCTCGTATCCAGCTTTTCGATCAACAGATTGAATGTGCCACATGCCACAGACTCACCAGCAGCGATGAAGACCTTCTCGTGGCCTTCGAACAGCGCTACGGGCTTTGTCAGGGTTGCCACGAGCATGGAACGGACTCGAGTTCGATGGAGATGCTGGCGGCCAGGTAAGACCATCAGGCGCTGAGCCAATGCATGAAAAGAAATAGCCGGAGAGTCGAGCACTCTCCGGCTGTTTCATGTCTATATCTCTCTGCTACTTCTTATGACACTGAATACAAAGATCCATTGAGGGGTCCAGGGGCAGATAGAATTCGTGAGGCGGCCCGTGTAGCTGATGACAACTGAGGCAGGTCACGGCTGTTCCCGTGCGTTTGTCGATGATCTCCGGCCCCACAGGGTGTCCGCCGCGATGTGATTCCTCATGACAACCCAGGCACAGATCCACATCGAGACTGCGCAATATGAGCGAGTTCTCGGCGCCATGGGGAAGATGGCATTCGATGCAGTCCATGCCCGAATGAGTGAGGAAACGTTCCTTCTCGCCGCGAATGGCCGCTTCCTCAAAGTGGCAGCGCATGCAAAGCACGCTCTGGCGGGCGATGAGCAAGGCCTCACCATCAGCGGCATGAGGGTTATGACAATTCACGCAGGAACCTTCCTGCATAAGATGCCCATGGAAATCCCGCTCGAACTCTTCACCCAAGTCTTCGTGACAGGTCAGGCACAAGGTGGACGTGTCCATGCGAATTTCAAAGGAGTTTCGATTTGTTCCTGAACCGTGACAGGTTGCGCAATCGCCTTCCGCAAAAGGATCGTGCTGATTGGCGCGGAGCAGTGACGGTCGCTGAGCAGCATGCGGATCGTGGCAGGCCGTGCAATCCGAATCGCCGATGGCGCGACCTTCGTGGAGAGCGACGAAATCATCATCCACATCATGACAGTCCAGGCAGATGGCGGGAACACCCTCCACCAGCAAGCGCTCTTCATCCGATCCATGAGCCAGATGGCAACCCAGACAATCTTGTTCGTCCACTGGCGCGTGCACCACGGGACGGGCAAGCCAGTCTTCAACCTGAACATGACACTCACTGCAAAGCTGGAAAGCCGCCCGGCGCAGCTGTCCGGCGTGATCCGAGGCGTGAGGGTGGTGACAGGTTCCGCAATCACCCGACGCGGCTGGCGCATGACTCGAGTTCAGCTTCAGTTCCTCCGCCGTCTCTTCATGGCAATTCAAACAGAAAGCCCGCGGATCTTCGTTGAGCAAGGCTGCATGCCTCGCCGCATGAGGATTGTGACAGTCCGAGCACTTTCCACCGTCGAAGGCACTGTGAACGTGGCGCTGGTCTCCTTGCTCCTCCACATCGTCATGGCATTGGAAGCAGACTGCGGGTTCGTCCACGGTCACAGGAGATTCGGCAAAAGCAGGTAGTGCGGCGAAGAGAAGTATGATCAGGTATCTCATCGCACACCTCCATTGCTGTCGGCTTCAGGGTGACAGGCGACACAATCTCCCTCGCTGAACGGATCGTGGGCCAACTCATGTACTAGTTTGGGTCTGGGTGAGGCGTGGGCATCGTGACATTTTCGGCAATCCAGTTTCTCACCCGGCAGGTTCAAGTGAAGGGCTTTGAATTCGCGATCATCGCCGTCGTGACAGTCCAGGCAAACGGCAGGCATGGCCTCGGCCAACAATGCTGGATGTGCCGATTCATGCGGTAGATGGCAGAGCAGGCAATCGCCCTCCGCCGCCGGATCGTGTGCAAGGCCCTGGGCCATGCTCTCCTGAATATCCGCATGGCAGATAAAGCAAAGGCGATCAGGTCGATCGGGCAACAAGCCGGCCAGCTTGCCGTGATGAGGCAGGTGGCAGGCCATACAATCGCCTTGAGCCGCGGGCGCATGTGCACCGGGACCAAATGGATCATGGCAGCTCTCGCAGAGTCCCGGCATCGCCTCGGTCAGCAAGCCCTTCTCTTTCGAGGAGTGAGGAAGGTGACAGGATGTGCAATCGCGCTCTTCAAAGGGCGAATGGACATAACTGTCAGGCCCCTCGAGTTGCTCGACATGGCAATCCAGGCAAAGGGTATTCTGTTCGGCCTTGAGCAGACCGGGAATGTTGGAGGCGTGTGGGCTATGGCAGCCATTACAGTCGCCCGACTTAATGGGTGTGTGGGCGGAGCCATCGCGCAGCCAATCCTCGGCTTCATCATGGCAGGAGGCGCAGAGATCGAATCGATGCTCTCCCACAAGATTCTCGAAGCGTGAACCATGAGGACGATGGCAGTCGAGACAATCGCCATCTTCGAAAGGTGAATGCACCAGATTCATGGATTGCTCGGCCACCTGATCCTCATGGCAACCCAGACAGAGTTCACGACGATCGCCTACGATGAGAGCACTTTCACTGAGCCCGTGAGCCGTGTGGCAGAGTGTACAGTCGTGATTGGCCGGCTCATGCCGGGAAACCAGATTGAGTTCATCGACGATGTCCCCGTGGCATTCCAGGCAGATACGACTGGGCAAGCGATTCATGAGATTCGAGAAGTCCGAACCGTGAGGCGAATGACAATCCAAGCAGGCACCCTCGGCAACGGGATCGTGGCTGCCCTCGGGGGCCAGTTCATCGCGATCATGACAATCCAGGCAGAGTGCATTGGCGTCACCACTGAGAGCGAAGGGAAAATCGTCTTCGGGCCCATTGTGACAAGCTTCGCAATCACCCTCCTGCGCGGGATCATGCATGGAGAGTGACATCAAGTTCTTGCTGTTGGAGGAATGCGGTGTGTGGCACTCGGCGCAGT
>JACNKJ010000346.1 GCA_014382085.1 bacterium | reverse complement strand
GCGCGCGGGCGCCACTCCTTCCGGCGTCCCCGGCGGGCCCCGGGATACACGCGGCCACAAGGCCGTGAGGCCGCAGATCCCCCCCGGCCGGGAGGCCGCTCACGAGGGCCTGGTGGATCTGGTTCCCATGAAGGCCACCTACTCGGAGGGCGAGACCGGCGAGATCATGCGCAAGGAAGAGATTCCCGCAAAACTCCGAGCCGAAGCGGAGACCCGCCGCGAGATGATGCTCGACGCCGTTTCCATGTTCAGCGACGAACTCATGGAAGCCATGATCGAGGATACAGTCACCGAGGAGATGATCCACGAGGCCGTTCGCAAGGGCACGCTGTCGCGCGAATTGACCCCCGTCTTCATGGGATCGGCCTACAAGAACAAGGGCGTACAACTGCTGCTCAACGCCGTGCTGGCCTACCTTCCCGAGCCCCGCGAGGTCGAGAACGAGGCCATCAGCCTGGAAAAAGGCACGGAAGACGAGACCTTCATCGTCAGCAACGATCCGAAAGACCCCACCATCGCCCTGGCCTTCAAGCTGGAGGATGGGCAATACGGGCAGCTCACTTACATCCGCATCTATCAGGGCAACATGTCCAAGGGCGACACGGTCAAGAACAACCGCACCGGCCAGAAAGTTAAGGTCGGCCGCCTGGTGCGCATGCACTCGGACAAGATGCAGGACATCGAGCGCGCCGAGGCCGGCGATATCGTGGCCCTCTTCGGCGTGGACTGTGCTTCGGGCGACACTTTCACCTCGCCGGAGCTTTCCGCTTCGATGGCCTCGATGCACGTACCCGATCCTGTGATCAGCCTTTCGGTTAAGCCCATCGACAAGAAGGCCCAGGACAACATGTCCAAGGCTCTCGGGCGCTTCACCCGCGAAGATCCCACCTTCCGAGTTTCGGTGGATGATGAATCAGGCGACACGATCATCCAGGGTATGGGTGAGCTTCACCTGGACGTCTACATCGAGCGAATGAAGCGCGAATACAAGGCCGAGGTCGAAGTGAGCCCGCCCCAGGTCAGCTACCGCGAGGCGCTGGGCAAGGCCGTGGCCTTCGACTACACACACAAAAAACAGACGGGTGGATCGGGACAGTACGCCAAGATGCAGGGGATCTTGGAGCCCCTGGCCGAAGGCGAATTCGAATTCGTCAACGAGGTCAAGGGCGGCAACATCCCCAGCGAGTTCATCAGTGCGGTGGAAAAGGGCTTCAAGGCCGCACTGGAAAAGGGCCCCACCATCGGCGCCCATGTGGTCGGCATCAAGGTGGTTCTGCAGGACGGAAACAGTCACGCGGTGGACTCTTCGGATAATGCCTTCCAGACCTGCGCCCGCGACGCCTTCCGCACCTTCTACCCCAAGGGTGGACCCAAGGTGCTCGAGCCGCTTATGCTGGTTTCGGTGGAGACACCGCGCGAGTTCCAGGGCGAGGCCATGGGAACGCTGATGCAGCGCCGCGCAATCGTGCTGGGTACAACGGAAGACGCGGGATTTGTGCGCATCGACGCCGAGGTGCCACTGTCGGAAATGTTCGGATACGCCACCGTCCTGCGCTCGGTAACTCAGGGCAAGGCCGGTTTCACCATGGAGTTCAAGCGCTACGCGCCAGCACCCATGGCGGTGGCTGACGAGCTGAAAAAAGAGTATCAGGAAAAAGTCAAACAGGGTCACTAACCGGGGGTTTGGGCTCATGGTTTATGGCAAGGAACTGAATAAGCGTAGTCCCCTACGAGTCTTCGAGCGCTCCATTCACGGCGGGCTCGGCAAGGGCAACATCGGCGTTGTGACCAGCCGCAAGGGCGTGGGCAAAACCGCCATGCTCATCGGCGTCGCTCTGGACGATCTGCTCCAAGAGCGTAAGGTGCTGCACGTGACCGTAGGTGGATCAGTGGAAAATCTCTCTCGTTTCTACGAAGAAATCTTCCGCGACCTGGCCGCCAGCAGCAAGATCGAGGATCTGGCCGAAACGCGACTGACCATGGTCAGCAATCGGCATCTGCTCGCCTACCGTGATGGCGATTTCTCGGTGGAGCGCATCCGCAAGAGCATGGGTTTTCTGTCCGAACATGCAGCCTTCGAGCCCTACGCGCTTATCCTCGACGGATGGCCCGACTTCGCGACCGTTTCGCCGGAGAATCTTGCCGAGCTCAAGAAGCTCGCTGAGGATATGCAGGTGGAAATTTGGATTACGGCGCTCCGCCATCGCGTTGGCCAGGAACGCGACGAACGCGACGTGCCCGTGGAGGTCGCGCGCCACGACGAGCATCTTTCCGTGATCGTTCGCCTGGAACCCATGGCCGATCATGTGAAGCTACGCATCGTGAAGGATCACGAGAACAAGGACTTGGCCGATCTGCATTTGGAACTGGACCCGAAAACGCTTCTGCTCAAGTGGGGATGATTCCGGCCAGAACCCCCGCTTGGAAAAGCCCAGGTCCTTCGGGACCTGGGTTTCTTATATCCAACAGTAGCAGTAGCTTAGGCGCCTATTCCTCCGCTGCCACCGCATTGATATCCACGGCCGCGCGGGCGCCGAGTTCCTTGTCGATCATGTAGAGGCCGCTGCCCGAGTCGCCCACCATCTTGAGCTTCTGGATGATACCCTTCACCGTGGCTTCCTCTTCCACCTGCTCAGATACGAACCACTGCAGGAAAACTTTCGCGGCGCGGTCGTTTTCGTCATCGGCCACATCGGCCAGACCGTTAATGAGCGCCGTGACTTCCTGTTCGTGAGTGAGGGTGGCCTCGAAGACATCCAGGATGCCCTTCCACTCGCTGGGCGGCGCGGGCAATTGATCGAGCACCACTCGACCGTCGCGGTCATTGATGAAGTTGAAGAACTTCATGGTGTGGGCCATCTCTTCCTGTGACTGCACGTACATCCAGTGCGCCAGGCCGTCCATATCGGCGGCATGCAGGTAGGCCGACATGGCCAGGTACAGATAGGACGAATACATCTCCGCGTTCAGCTGCTTGTTGAGCGCATCTTCCAGCTTGGGACTCAGCATGGGATCCTCCTCACGATCGATTGTCTGCTCACGAATCTAGTCAGTGTGGACGGGAATGTCTAGTCACCCACCGAATAGCCCAGGGCTTCGATGGAACTTCGGATCTGCGCCAGGTCGTAGCCGCTACCGTTGAAGCTCGCCTGGCCCTTGCCCAGGTCCACCTGCACCTCGCTCACGCCGGGGCTCTCGCCGACGGCGCGCCTGACGCTACCTGCGCAGTGCTCGCAGGTCATGCCGTTCACCTTTAGGGTGATTGCCTTGTCCATATCAGTCTCCTTCTTGCCGGACTTGGGAAGTCGTGGCCAAACAAGGGCCACAAGCATCATTGCGACCAGGGCCCAGGCGCCGCCGATTTTAAGCCAACTGGGTACGGTTTCGTGCTCGTGACCCATGGCAGGCATCCACTCTGCCTGCACCCAGTTTTGCGTGAAGAGGAAATCCAGCAGCCAGCCGGACAAAATTGCGAAGACCGCAACCACCAGCAGATAGACAATGGCCGAGCGCTTGCCGAGGATCTTCCAAACCGTGGCCAGGGTGGCCGTGTTGGTGGCGGGTCCGGTGATCAGGAAGACCAGCGCCGCGCCCGGTGAGATGCCCATGTGGATCATGGCCAGAGCCAGGGGCACCGAGCCCGTGGCACAAACATAGATGGGAATGCCCACCAGCATCATGACGATGAGCCCCAAAGGACCCGAACCCAGGGAATCGGCGAAGTAGTTTGCGGGAATAGCGGCACTGATCACAGCCGCCACGGCCATACCAAAAATAAGGGCCTTGGCGATATCGCGGGGCAGGGTGTAGAAGCCGTAGACTAGGGCATTACGGAATCGGTTGCCTTCGGTGGGCATTTCGCCGCAGCCGTCGTTGCAAGCTTCCACGGGCTCGGATACGCCGCCTTTCGCATCGCCCTCGAAGGCCGAAACAACCGTGCCTCCCACCAAGCCGGTGACCAAGGCGGCCAGAGGACGAAAGACGGCAAAGATCGGTCCCAGAAGGCCCCAGGTTACGAGGATGCTGTCCACACCCGTTTGCGGCGTGGATAGCAGGAAGCTGGTGGTCGAGCCCTTGCTCGCTCCGTGCTGACGTAGCGAAGCCGCCACGGGAATCACGCCACAGGAACAGAGGGGAAGGGGAATGCCGAAAAGGGTGGCCTTCCAGATGGGTTTCTGTCCACGACCACCTAGGTGACGTTCGATGATCTCGGGAGAAATAAAGGCCGAGAGCACACCGGCCACAGCGAAGCCCAGGATGAGATAAATGGACATCTCTTTCATGAGATACCAGAACTCGTGGGGTACTTTCAGCAGGAAGTCGATCAAGGGAGCTCCCATCGCTAGGTGAACGTCACTCCCACAATCTATGATATTCCGCCGGAGATGGCACAAAAAAAAACCGCCCCGAAGGGCGGTTTCAAAGCGGTGATGTGGATCCGCTTATTCGGTCTTTTCCTCTTCCTCGGTAGCCGCGGGCTCTTCGGCCGGGGCCTCCTCGGCTTCAGACTCGGGCGCTGTGGCCGCCCGCTTGGGGGCGCCGCCGATGCGAGCCTCAAGAGGCTTCTTTTCACGGCTGGGCTTGGGCGTGAAGTCCGCCTCCACCAGCTCTAGGATGGCCTGAGGCGCGTCGTCGCCCTTGCGGCGAGTGCCCAGCTTCATGATCCGCGTATAGCCGCCGTTACGCTCGGCGTAGCGGGGACCGATCTCGCCGAAGAGCTTCTGGAGCACCTTCGGATCGTTGATGAAGCGCGCGGCCTGACGACGTGAACCCAGATCGCCCTTCTTGGCGAAGGTGATCATCCGTTCGGTGAAGCGACGGGCTTCCTTGGCGCGAGTTTCGGTGGTGGTGATGCGCTCGCCATCCAGCAAGCTGGTCACCATGTTCCGAAGCATAGCGCGTCGGGCGGCCTTGCCGCGATTCAGTCGATTTCCCCTGACTCGATGTCGCATGATACCACTCTCTTCGTCGTCGGCGTCTAGTTGGTGACGCCCTCGATCTCCATGGGTTTCTCAGCAGTCTCTTCCGAGCCCGAGAGGACGGCGCTGAGGTCCATGCCCCAGTGCAGACTCATCCCCTCGAGGATCTCGGTGATTTCCTTGAGGCTCTTGCGGCCGAAGTTGCGGTACTGGAGCATCTCGTTTTCGCTCTTGATCACCAGCTCACCAATGCTGCGAATATTCGCAGCCTTCAGGCAGTTGGCGCTGCGAACGCTGAGCTCCAGCTCGTCCACGCTGCGGTCCAAGGTGTCGCGCAGACGTTCGATCTCCTCGTCCACTTCCTCATCGGCTTCATCGAGGGGTTCCTCGTCGAAGTTGATGAAGAGGTAGAGGTGGTCCTTCACGATTTTCGAGGCGAAGCCCAGGGCTTCCTCGGGCGTGATGGCGCCATTGGTCTCGATCTCGAGGATGAGACGATCGTAGTCCGTGCGCTGGCCGACTCGGGTGTCCTCCACGCGGAAGTTCACCTTGCTCACAGGACAGAAAATACTGTCCACCGGCACCACGCCGATGCTGCTGTCGGGCAGCTCGTGGTTTTCGGCGAGCACGAAGCCCCGGCCGTCACCGATGAGGATCTCGGCCTTGATGGTCGCGCCCTCGTTCAAGTGACAAAGCACCTGGTCCTTGTTGACGATCTCCACCGAAGGATCCTGAGTGATGTCCGCCGCGGTCACCGGCCCCGGGCCCTTGGCCTCGAGGTAAAGCTTGTGCCAGTGATCGGCGTGCAGACGCACCACCACGGATTTCAGGTTGAGCACCACATCCGTAACGTCCTCTAAGACGCCCGGAATGTTGGTGAACTCGTGCAGAGCATCTTCAAATTTTACAGCCGTAACGGCAGCTCCCTGCAGGCTGCTGAGCAGGGTGCGACGCAGGGCCGTACCCAGCGTCTGGCCGAAGCCGCGTTCCAGAGGCTCGACGATGAACCGCGTGAAATTACGGGTCTCGCCTTCCTTCTGGACTTCGACCTGCTTCGGCATAAGAACGTTCTTCCACTTCATGCGGAATTCCTCCCTCTCAGTCGTATCCTGTCAGATCTACTTCGAGTAGAGCTCGACGATCAGTTGCTCCTGGACCATGGTCGGAATTTCGGCCCGTTCCGGAACACTGATGTAGGAGCCCTCGAACTTCGCGTCGTCGGTGCTGATGTAGGAAACGCGTCCGCGACCGGTCGCGCCCTTCAGAGCATCAACGATGAAGGGATTTTTGCGACTCTTGTCCCTAAGGGTCACCACATCGCCGGGCTTCACCTGGTAACTGTGCACGTTCACGAGCCCCCCGTTGACCTGGAAGTGCCGATGAGCGACCAACTGCCGTGCCGCGCTGCGACTGGGCGCGAAGCCCATACGGTAGACCATGTTGT
>JACNKJ010000091.1 GCA_014382085.1 bacterium | reverse complement strand
AACTTCCGAGAAAAACTCCCAGGCGAAGGCCACCGATTCATTCTTGAAGTAATCGCCGAAACTGAAGTGCCCCAGCATCGCGAAAAAAGTGGGGTGGCGCGGGCTCTTGCCCGCGTTCTCCAAATCGGATGCCTCCCCCCCGGCTCGCAGGCACTTCTGGATGCTCATGGCTCCCGGGTAGGGCAGCTCGCCCGTGGTAGAATAGAGTGACTTGAATTGAACCATGCCCGCCGTGGTAAACAGCAGGGTGGGATCCCCCCCCGGCACCAGGCTGGAACTGGGAACGAGTTTGTGTCCCTTAGCCGCGAAGAACTCCAGAAACACGCGGCGCAGTTCATCATGGGTCATGCTCGTAATCCTCCAGGCTCAAATCCTCCCGCAGGAGGGGATGACATAACTCGCGCACCATCGATGGCGCGAAACCTCTCCGGGCCAGGTAGCCACTCAGGCGGCGCACCCTGGCTTCCGGCGCCAGGGGAAGAAGCGAAGGTAAACGCCTGAGAACAAGCCTTAGGGCCAATTCTCGTTGAAGATCCAGGTCGCGTAAGTGTTCCACAGCTTCGGCTGCCAGATCGGAGGCCACCCCCCGTTGGCGCAGCTTGCGCAGAAGCCTGGGCGGTCCCACAGGATCGTGGCGCTCATGATAGCTCGCTAGTTTCTGCGCAAAGGCCCGGTCATCGACCAGGCCTTTGTCTATCAGTTTTCCGAGAATGACACCGGACTCCTCGATATCGACTCCCCATTCCCGCAGCTTGTCGCGGATTTCTCGCTCACTACGGTCCCGGCGGGCCAGCCAGTCGAGGACACGGGCGTAGGGATCACGGGCCCTGCGCGGTGAACTCATTTTCCAGCGCCGACTTTCTTAGAGGTGGCCACCTTCTCAGTTTTTTCCACCTTTTCGACCTCGGGGGCTTCAGGCGCAACAGCCGCTTCCTCTTCGATCACGCCATCCAGACCGTGGAAATTGCGAAGCTCGCCGTTGAGCTTATCGCGAACCTCGGCGTTCTGAATAAGGAACTGCCGCGCGTTTTCCTTTCCCTGCCCCAGACGGATGTCTCCGTAGCTGAACCAGGTGCCGGTCTTCTGCACGAAGTCCGCCTTGACGCCCAGATCAATTAGATCGCTCTCCAGGCTGAAGCCTTCGCCGTAGTAAAGATCGAATTCGGCGATCTTGAAGGGCGGGGCCACCTTATTTTTAACCACCTTCACCTTGGTGCGATTGCCGATGACGTCTTCACCACTCTTGAGAGCCTGAATACGCCGGATGTCCATGCGAACAGAGCTGTAGAATTTCAGCGCGTTTCCGCCTGTAGTGGTTTCGGGATTGCCGAACATGACACCGATCTTCATGCGGATCTGGTTGATGAAAATGAGGCAGGTATGGCTCTTGGACACGGCGGCGGTGAGCTTGCGCAGAGCCTGGCTCATGAGCCGCGCCTGTAGGCCCATGTGGCTGTCGCCCATATCGCCTTCGATTTCCGCAGCTGGTACCAGGGCCGCCACGGAGTCGACCACGATGACGTCCAGAGCACCCGAGCGCACGAGTACCTCGGTGATCTCCAGGGCCTGCTCGCCGGTGTCCGGCTGGCTGACCAGGAGGTCGTCCACCTTCACGCCCAGTTTGCGGGCATAGACCGGATCCATGGCGTGCTCGGCGTCCACGAAGGCCACGGAGCCGCCGGTTTTCTGAGCCTGGGCCAGGATACTGAGCGCCAATGTCGTTTTACCGGAGCTCTCGGGACCGTAGATCTCGATGACCCGGCCGCGAGGCACTCCGCCTACACCCAGAGCCAGATCCAAGGCCAGGGTGCCCGTGGAAATCGTGGGGATATTCGTTACGATGGGCTTGTCGCCCAGTCGCATAATCGAGCCTTTGCCGAACTGCTTCTCGATGGACGAAACAGCAAGGCCGATGGCCTTCTCGCGACCGTTATTTTCAGGGTTGGGCATTCGTCTCTCCTTGGACAAGGCGGACCTATCCATCCGCCGCGGTGCGGCCCATCTTCCGAGGCCAACTTAGCACTTCCCCGGAGGGCTCGTAAATTCAATTCTTGCGGGAATTCCGCGTCAAGATGCGGCTTCTGCCAGGAGCGTGCCGGGAGTATTGGCGCGTGAATTGGGGGCCTTCATGTCCGGCTCTGTAAACAAGAGCGGCGGCCCGGAAAGAGGACGACAACCAATGTGCTACTTGAGCAGGATGAGCTTCCGGCTCTGCTCCAATCCCCCCGCCTTAAGCTTCAGGAAGTAAACACCACTGGGCAGAGGCCTGTCCTCGTTGTCGCGACCCTTCCACCTGAGGCTGTGCTCGCCGGCCACAAGCACTGTACCCGAACACAGTGTGCGAATCCTGCGCCCAGCGATATCGAAGATCGAAAGCTCCAGGGGCCCAGACTCAGGCAAACTGATACGAATCTCCGTACTCGGATTGAAGGGATTGGGAAAGGCGCTCAACTGAGCCTGGATGCCGGGTGAAACTTCGGATACTCCCACCGGTAAGCTACACCCCAGTCCGCGTGCTCCGATGAGCAGGCCACAATCGCTGGCCAAGGGCAGGCAGGGAGAATTGGCGGCCAGGGTCCAGTCGTTGTTATCCAAATCGCAGAATTGAGGATGGGAGATAAAATTCCCGCCGAGATCAGCGCCGCAGATTTCGTCGCCTCCTTCGTTCCCATAGAAGTCACAACACTGAAATCGAGGTGTGGCGAAGGGTCCGCAGACAACGCCCTCGGAAGGAGCATTAAAGGCGATAATCGAATTCTCCACAATGGCATTGCTTCGAAGGAACCACAATCCGCCGCTGTGGATGGAGGCTGTGTTGTCAACGATAGTGCATCCCGAAAGCGAGCCCGAGGCATAGTTGAAGTGCGCGCCGCCTCCTCGCCAAAACGCATGATTCTTTGCGAGCACGCAGTCATCGAGAATGGGCCAACCCGACAGACAATTTTCGGCGTAGAGACCGGCGCCATCGCCATTGCTTTGATTGCCGAAGATCACGCAATTGTCGAAAACAGGCCGGGCACGATCCACGAAAATGCCGCCGCCCAAATCCCAGGCCGTGTTCCAATAGAATTCGCAGTCGGTGAAGATGGGCTGAGATTCAATATCGCGCAGATAAACTGCCCCACCGCGATCGGCAAGGTTGCTGCTAAAGCGGCATCGAGTGAATTGTGCCGAGCTGCGCCAGAGCAGGGCACCGCCGCCTTCGGGTCCGCGGTTTTGAATGATCAGGCAGTCTTCTATGACGGGATCGGATGTGTCCAGAAAGATACCGCTGCTCGTGGCGTTTCTCAGCGTGAATCCACGAATGAGGGCCGTGGCGTCAACGTATTCCGCCACGATCACAAAGGATTGATCGCTCGCGTGTATCACTGTAGCCCCGTGCTCCATATCTTCCGCCAGAAGTGTGACCCCGGAGACCAGGGGAACGGTCCATTCGATGTATGTGCCCGGTGCAACCAGCACGGTATCGCCGGCCTCGGCCGAGCGCATGGCAGTTTCGATTTCATTAAAATCCGTTGGCACGCGAAGGGTGGCCGCCGAAAGCGGTAGAGTGGCGAGAAGGCAAATTGAGATGAAGAGGCGAGGAATCACAATAGCTCCTGTGGGATATGCAAATATACCACAGGGAGAAACAAGATCAAAATCTCAGCCATCGCTAAATCTAACTTCCAACAGGGATCGATAGATGGGCCCCTTGGCAGCCAACTCACTTTCGTAGAGATGGAAAGCGTCCACCCTTAAATTGGGAAGATGTGGAGTGCCGATATCATCGGGGTCCAGCAGCAGCTCGTCACCTCGGCGCACCCGGGCCAGGGTGAGATGTGCTTTGAAGCCACGCCGTTCGGGTTCAAATCCGAGAGGTTCGGTAACTCGATGCACACATTCAGCCAGTTCGCCCAGATTCTTCACTCCCGATCGGAGCCCCAAGGCCAATACACGGGCACGGGCTCCAGGGGGCATGGCGAAAGCCGCTCCGGTTTCCAGAGTGAAGCCCGATTTTATTTGGAGCCCCTGCAAGGATTCCTTGAGAGCGGGAAGTTGACCGGGCATCACATCCCCTAGGAATTGTAGGGTGAAATGATAGTGCGAAGACTCCACCCACTTGAGGTGAGGATACTTCGAGCGCCAGGGTCCAAGGCTTTGATTCAGAGCCAGGCGTAGCGGAGTGGGAACTGGAACTGCAACGAAGAGCCGCATGATTTCCTCCAAAATCCTTGGAAAGGCGCATGATAGCCAGACAGAAATCCGGACATATTGCAATGACGCACTTGGGCATTGGCTCCTGTCCTGCTAGAATATTCCCTGCGCGGACCCTCTCGAAAGGCTGCCGCCATGTTAAGTCGACTCGCAACAATTATGGCCGTGATTCCCCTACTGCTGATGGCATGCGCCAAAAGTAGTACTGATCCCGTGGAGTGGGAAGGCTTGCCCGATTGGACCGAACCCACCCATGGCAGCAGCACCGCGCCGAACATGGATACGGTCTTCCCTGTCGAAAGTGTTCAGCGTTTGGACATCGTCATCGACCCCGACCGGTGGCTGGCCATGCTTCAGGACATGGAGGATCACTACGGACCCTTCGGGCAGGGTGGAGTTCCGCCGCCACCGTCAAGCGATAATCCCATCTGGGCGCCATGCTCCGTGTTTCATGAAGGTATCGAGTGGTACCACGTGGGTGTTCGTTTCAAAGGAAACTCCAGTTTGGTTTCAGCCTGGCGCGCAGGCATCTGGAAGATGGCGCTCAAGCTCGACTTCGATCAGTATGAAGACACTTGGCCGGAAATCAACAACCAGCGCTTTTACGGCTTCAAGCAGTTGTCCCTTTCCAATGGATTTGAAGATCCCTCGCTCATGCGCGAGCATCTGGCAGCGGGGATCCTGCGCGAGGCGGGCCTGCCTGTAGCTCATACCGTACCCTGTCGAATCTTCATCGACTACGGCGAAGGCTCGCTCTATTTCGGCCTCTATACTCTCGTCGAGGTCGTAGATGACACGGTTATTGAAACGCAGTTCAGCGCGGGCGGGAATTTGTACAAGCCCGAAGGCGAAGGAGCGACCTTCGTCGACGGTGCCTTCGACGAGAGCGACTTCGACAAGAAAAGCAATGAAACCACGTCCGACTGGAGCGATGTCCTTGCGCTATTCGGCGCACTTCACTCAGATCTGCGCCAAAGTAATCCCTCAGCCTGGCGATCCGAATTGGCAGCGACTTTCGATATGGACGGTTTCATCCATTGGCTCGCCGTAAACACTGCCATCCAAAATTGGGATAGCTATGGACGCATGGCCCACAACTACTACTTGTACAATGAGCCGGGCAATTCCGTTGTCACATGGATACCCTGGGATCACAATGAGACACTTCAGGTAGGAAAGCAGGGTGGAGCCATCGCGCTGGACCTAAGCGACGTCGCCGAGGGATGGCCCCTCATCAATTATCTGGCGGGAGATGACGTTTACTGGGACCGCTATCTTACCTTGCTGGACGAAACCATCAACGAGGCTTTCGCACCCTCGCGCATGCAGCCCATTTACCAAGCGACCCATGCACTCATCGAGCCCAATGTGACGGGCGACGATGGCGAACAGCCGGGATACACTTTCCTGGTACAGGATGCTGACTTCATGGTGGAACTGGGATTCTTGGAAAACCATGTGCAGGAGCGTTACGACGAAACGACCGAGTTACTGAGTAATGAGGGTTACTAATCTGACAGGGCCATCCAGATCAGCGTCAGTGCTTCCTGTACCGCATAAAGGCGATTATCCTCGCGGCCCCATCCGGCGCGGCGCATGATGTGCCGCGTTTCTTCTTTTCCGGCCAGCGCAATGTGCAAGGTGCCCACAGGTTTGTCCTCCGTGCCGCCATCCGGCCCGGCTATGCCGGTGATCGATAGGCCCCAGTCCGCGCCAAGCCTTGCGCGCGCGCCTTCGGCCATGGCCCGGGCACACTCCTCGCTCACAGCGCCGTGGCTGATCAAAAGATCGTTCGGCGCACCGAGTAGTTTTTCCTTCACCTCGTTCGCGTAGGATTGCACTCCACCAAGGAACACCTCGCTCGCCCCCGCGACACGTGTAATGCGGGCACCCAGCATTCCACCGGTGCAGGATTCCGCCACGGACATAGTTTCGCCACGCATGCCGAGCTTTGCTACAAGGGCATCCTCCAGCCTGGCTCCCTTGCGCGAGACCAAATGCTTCCCCAAGCGCCGCTCAAGTTCATCAGGATTGAAATCTTCCAATGGCAATCGTAGGCGAATGCCCTCACGATTGGGATAGAAACCCAGCTTCTCCAGTCCCGGCATACCTTCGAGCAGGGTGGCAATCTTGTCCTCGCCCAGTCCGGCCAGTCGCCACTCCTGAGCGCGAGTTCCTCCTTCGGGC
>JACNKJ010000258.1:951-6427 GCA_014382085.1 bacterium | reverse complement strand
GCCGCCGCGCCGCGCCGCGCCGGCCCGCGCCCGCGGTCCGGGCGGGCGCCGCCCCCCGGCCCGGCGGGGGGAGGGCCGGTGCCCGCCGGGCCCCGGGGGCGGGAAAGGGCGCGGGATGCGGCCGGGTGGAGTTTGGCAAAAGGGGGTGGGCGAGGGGGTGCGGCCCGCCGGGAACCGCCGCGCTTCCGCCGCAGCTCTTCCATGGCAGGAACGAGGCCAGGGCTCCCGGCCAGGGAAATCGCCCTATCCCGCGATGGGGATGTCCACTTTGTGAACATTTCCTGAGCCTTCAGGAGGGGCTTGTTTCCGCCGCGCCGGAAGGTTAATCTGTGCGGAGGTTCATTCGATCCATCGAGGAGAAGTATGCCGCGCCCGATTATGTTCTGGACGCTCCTGCTGGCCGCCGCCACGGGAGTTCTGCTGACCGCCTGCGATGAAAAAGTGACCGTGCCCGAGTCTCTGCTTTGGGCGCCCGAGCACCTGGCCGCCACCGTGAACGACAGCATCGCGCTCTATGGTATCTACGAGGGTGATCCCACCGACGTGTCGCGCTTCTCCTGGGATGTGACCAGCGACGGCATCTTCGATTTCGTCTTCACCAACCAGAGCTGGCCCGTGGATACCCTGGGCTTCTATTACGCCTTCTCCCAACCCGGCGACTTCCTGGTGACTCTTCAGGTGACCACGGTCACCAACAAGCTGTATCGCACCACCACCGAGGTGAGCATCACTGACAACCTGCCCCAGGTTTTTCTCGACGTACCCTACAGTCTGGCCTGTGGAGAAACCGCCTATCTTTCGGCCACGGTCATCGATGACGGCGGCTTCAAGGCCTGGTGGGATCTGGACGCCAACGGCAGTCCCGACATGGTCGTGAACTATGTGGACACCCTGGTGCTCGAAACCGAATACCTGCCCGGCGGACCGGGTGTACGCAGCGTGATCTTCGGCACACTGGACAACGACAATCATCGCGTGGAAGAGCGCTTCGACATCATCATGGGCATTCAGCCCGAATGGGCCACCATGGAGGAAAGCCCGGTGCCCATGGATCAGGGCCGCTGGGGTCATACTTCGGTGTTGCACGATGGCAAAGTCTACGTCTTCGGCGGACGCGACGGCGGCGACATTCTCGACAGCGTGGAAATCTACGACACACTCACCGACACCTGGATCGAGGGTGCCCCTGCGCCCGCCATGCTATGGCAATCACGGGCCTATGCCTGGGGCGACAGCATCTATCTGGTGGGTGGATACGAACCCAACGGCGCGGTGCATTTGCGCACGCATGCCTATCATCCGGCGAGCGATACCTGGGCCGCCTACGATCCCATGGACGCAGGCAAGACCCTTCCCCAGGCGCGTATCGGCTTCGGCCTGGACGAACGTCGTCACCAGGGTGAAGCGGGTTTCATCATGCTCTTCGGCGGTTTCTCGGCCGGCAACGCCGAGGGATTCAGCATGAAGTACGACGTGGACCCCGGCAACTGGACCCACGACTTCAGCAACCAAATGAAAACTCCCCGGCGCGATTTCGGATACGCCTACCTTAACGGCTTCACCTGGACTGCAGGCGGAACCGAAGACGGCGCACAGCCCTCGGGCGCCTTCGAGCGCTACGATCCCGGTCCAAAAGTATGGGTGCTGGAACCCGATATGCCCACGCCGCGAAGGCTCCCGGCCATGGCCGCCCTGGACAATCATCTCTACCTTATCGGCGGGGCGACGGCGACCGCCGAGGCCAGTAAGACTCTTGAAGTATTCGACCTGCAAAATGAGTCCTGGCACAGCGGACCTGATCTACCTCTGGAACTCAGCGGCGCCACGGCCCATGTGATCGACGGGGAAATTTACGTCTTCGGTGGCCGCGGGCCCGACGACCTCTTCGGCGACCTGCATGTATGGAAGCTCACGCCCTGGCGCTGCTCGGAGTAAGCTTTACTCTTGCCTGAACGAGTTACACGCTTTCGCCGACTGTAGAAATGCGGTCGGCGTTTTTGTTAAGGAGTGAGGTGTGAAAATCGAATTCTCTCCCAAGCCTATCTCCGGAAAAGAACTTTGCGCGCTCTACGCATCGGTGAACGACCGCCGAGCGAGCGACGAGGTCATGCTGTCAGGCGCTTGGGAAAACTCCAATGTGCGTGTGGCAGCCTGGGATGGAGATCGTCTGGCCGGCCTAGCTCGAGGCCTCAGCGACGGGCACACGACTCTCTACGTCTGCGACCTGCTCGTACATCCTGTCTATCAGGGACAGGGCCTGGCCGCCGAACTGATGCGGCAGCTGTGCAAACCGCATGAGGATATCTACCAGACGGTTCTGATAACCGATCCGGAAACGATACCCTTCTACAAAAAACTGGGATTCATGCACTGGGAAAGCGCCTGTTTGAAGATGAGGCCCTAGATCATTATTTCGCCTTGGCCGCCTCGGCTTTTTCCGTGAATGGCAACTCCACCTGATGCGGCGCTCCTAGCGCCTCGTGATAGGCCGCTTCCACTTGGCGGGCGATTTCGCTCCAGTCGTGGGCGCGGGCTTTCACCTGCCCATGGCGCGCGAAACGGTTTCGCTCTTCGCGGCTATCCAGGAAATAGGCTAGGGATTCCGCGAGGGCCTTCACGTCTTTGGGCCTTACGAGGATGCCCTCCTCGCCGGTTCTCACCACGTCGGTGTAGCCGTCGATGGCGAATCCGGTAACGGGAATGCCGGCGGCCATAGCTTCCAGCAAAACCATGCCGAAGCTTTCCTGACCCGTGCTGGGTGCGCAGAAAATGTCGGCGGCGGCGTAGTACTCGGCCAACTTGGCGCGAGGAACCGAGCCCACAAAGTGCACGTCGTCCCGCAGGGCCGAGGGCACGCGATTTTGCATGCGGCGGCGATCGGGACCATCCCCCACCACCACAAGTTCAAGATCGTCGCGAGTCTCGCGCAGTTGGATGAAAGCCTTCAGCAGGTAGGGCAGGCCTTTACGGCGAACCGAAGCGCCCACGAATAGAATCTTCTTCTTGGCATTGTCCAATCCCGGAAATTGCGTTTCCGCGCGACAGGCCGCCTCGGCGAAAAAATCGTAATCCACACCATTGGGCACCACGCGATACTCTCCCGGATAATGCCGCGACGCTGCGCGCAGAGCCGTGGGGCTCACGGCAATGCGAATGTTCGTCTTGTTCACCCAAGGCCGCATAACGGGATGAAAAAGCGTGCTTCCCAGATCCCAGGGATTGTTGCTGTGAAAGGTGCCCACCACCGGGCAAAGGGTTTCGCGTAGAGCAATCAAAGGAAGCGTGGGCATGTGCGGGTTGTGAATATGAAGCACATCGAAGTTCTCGGCCTTCAGCATGGCCGCCATCTTTGGCCCGAGCTTCCAACCGTATGTTACACGCGACACCGCGCCGTTGTAGTGCACGGGCTGGCTCTTGCCGATTCGAATAACTCGCGGATCGCGCTCTTCCACACTTCCGCGAATTTCGCTGGTGATCACCGTCACCTCGTGGTCGCGCAGACGCAGCTCGCGGCTCAAGGCGCGAATGTGTTCGCTGATGCCCCCGGGCTGTGGATAGAAAAACTCGCTGACCATCCCGATCTTCATGAAGCCACGGCCTTCCTGGCTGCGAGCGCGGGCTGGGCCTCAGCCGCCCCGTCGTGAAGGGGGTAAAGCACGCACCACTGTTCGGGCGCTTCGGTGAGTTCGCATTCAAGGGAATGGGCGTATGCCACAACGGGATCTTCATTCTCCGCCAAGGGAGGATGCACCTGGATCACGAAATTGATTCCATCGCGAAGAATAAACACAGGCAACAGAGTCGCACCCGCACGGCGTGCCAGATCCATGCCCGCCGAAGGTAGGCGTCTGCGTCCACCGAGTAGGGTCGCCTCGCGCCAACCGGCTCCGATGACGCGATCGGCGGCGAGGGCCGCATGTCCACCGGCCATAAAGTGGCGATAGAGTTCGCGGCCGCCGCCTTCGGCCGCCAGGATTCGGCAACCTAGAGCGCCGCGGATGCGTGCGAAGAGTTCATAGAGGCGCTGGGGTTTCAAGCGTTCCACCATGATGGCGATGCCGGGCACTTCGCGGGAGAGCCAGTGGGCGAGCACATCCCAGTTGCCCGTGTGGCCGGCCAGCACGCAAACGGGGCCGCGGCTTTGGGCTTCGAGAAGATACTCCAGCCCGCGCACTTCGAAACGCAGGCTCTTCAGGCGTTCGGGCCTAGCGGCCAGGGCCAGGGTTTCGCCCCAGTAGCGTCCATAGGATTCGAAGACGTCTCCCGCCTGGGCCGATCGACCACCCGCGGCATGGATGGCGAGTAGATTGGCGGATACGTGCGCGCGCGCAGGCGAAAGCCATCCCACCAGCCGGCCGAAGCGGGCGCAGAGATTGCTGAATCGCCGAAACGGAAACGCCCGGGCCGACAGCAGGCCCAGGCGTAGAAATAGGTAAAAACCCAAATCGCCTTCCCTACTGGACGAGTACCGCCTTCCGGCTCTCCACGCCAAGGCGCGTTTTCAGCCGGATGAAATAGACCCCGCTGGGCAGGGCCCGGCCATTATCGTCGAAGCCTCGCCAGCTTTCAAGGTGAGTTCCGGCCTCGAAGTGCTTGTCGGCCAAGGTTCTGAGGCGCCGGCCCGCAATGTCGTAGACCTCCAGGACCGCCCGGCTGGCCTCGCTCAGTTCGAAGCGGATATCGGCTTTGGGGTTGAATGGATTGGGGTGCACCGGGTGCAGGAGCGTGACCCTTGGAAGCTCGGGATCTTCGGTGCCTGTCACCACGCCGGTCGTGAAAACTCGAACTTTGTCGATGAGTAGGCCCACGCCGTGGGGATAACCATCAGCCACATCATCGCACCAGATAGGACAGAAGTCTTTGACTTCGAAGCGAATTTTCAGGCCGTTGATGAACTGATCCTGACCTCCGGCGCTTTCGAATGCCTCGTATTTGAATCCCTGCACCCAATAGTAGCAATCGTCTTCAGGCCAGAAAGTGCCGGAATTGAACTCCCAGCCTCCCCACTCACCCGAACTAGCATTGCGCGCGGAAAAGTAGATTCTATCCCCCAGGAGTGCATCGCCCTCGCCATAAAGATCTTGGAGTCGATCGTGTGAAATTGTGAGACCCATGATGTCGTCGAATCCGAAGTACATGGGGTTGCCGTTTTGATCCACGGTCAGTTCCGGCGATTCGATCATCAGCATTGGATAGGGCGGCCCATAGGGAACCACACCGCCCGGATAGCCCGGCTCCACGGTATTCTCGTCGAAGAAACCCCAGACGGTGCTCGTGTTCGTCCAGCAGGCGTAGGGAACCTCCACGTCTTGGTGGAGGGCCGGGTAAATCTCCGGCGGGGCTGCCGCGATGATTTCCCAGTTCGGCGGCAACTCGCCGCTCTCGAAATCTTCCATGACATAAACCGTGTTGTCCACGGCGATCATGATGTTGTCCAGCCAAACCGCACCAATATCGCTTTCGATATAGCCGTCCT
>JACNKJ010000258.1:0-941 GCA_014382085.1 bacterium | reverse complement strand
CCGTTGCGGAGCCCACCCCCCGCCCCATAAAACCTCAGTGATAAAAACCGTGTTTCCCCCGGGCTATATTGTTTTGCCCAACCCACCCCCCCAAATTTGCGTTTAAATTACCCCCGCCCCCGCGGACCAACGCCAAACGGGAAAAAACAAAAAGCGACCCCGCCTCTACCGGACCACTGAAAAAACTTGCGGGAATATCCACCGCCACATTCAGGAATGTCTCTTCCATGATTACATCGTTGTGATAGGCCACCGTCACATCGCCACCATTGAGGATCCAAACTTGGAAGTAGTCGTAGGTTCGACCCTCGAAGCTCGCCGCGTAGGCGAAGTTGATCTGGATATTCTCCTCCACCGACAAAGGGAGCTCGATGTGAAGAGCCTCTTCCCAATTGTTGCCATAGCCGGGGATATCGGGATCGCCGCACCAAAGGGCGTATTGGTTGGGAGGTACATTGGGATAGAAAGGCGTCGCCGCGCTCATATCCGTGCCGTGGCCGGCGGTGAAGGCCACGTCTTCCACATGCCAATGCCTATTGGCCCAAGGATCGAGCGCGAACCACCCTGCGGGCTCCATGACCTCGAAGTTGTAGCCTTGAGCAAAAGTGCCGGGCATACCGTAGGCACCGGGACCTTCGGCAGCGAAAAAGAAACCGAGGGTATCGACATCGCGCGAGTCGATGGGGTGGAACTCTGGTATCGATTCAGGGCCATCGAAGGATGGTCGAGCTTCGAGTGGGGAGCTTAAGACGACTGTCATGAGAAGCAGGAGTAATGAGTTGAGACGCATCACACATTCCCTTCACTCACACAGGGGCAGTCATACGATGAACACTTCCCGAATTGACTCTCCAGTAATTTAAAGACCCGGTTCAATTGTATCAAAGGCGGTTTCAACTTGCAAGTGCAACACGGCCTAGTTCTTCATACGCTTCCAGCGG
>JACNKJ010000185.1 GCA_014382085.1 bacterium | reverse complement strand
CGACTTCCTCAGCGAGTACTTCGGGATGACTTCGATCACTTATCCCTTCTACTACTCGGAACTGGTTTCCGCGGGCAACACGCCCCCGGCTCCTCCTGTCATCGGAATCTCCGGTGTGGACATGGAGCTTTACGAATGCCAGTTGGTCATGCTTGACGACGTTACCGTCGCCAGTTTCCCCACCTGGGAAAGCTACGGAGAGTGGTGGGTCACTTATCCCCGCGGCGACTCCCTTAAGGTCGGCGAGAACGGCGAAGTGAGCGACTACGATTACAGCCCAGTGATCGGCGACATCATCGATCTCACGGGCGTTCTGCGTTACACCTATGATGAGTTCAAGGTCTATCCCCGCGATAGCGCCGACATCGTCATCGTCTTTGACAACCCGCCCACCGACGTGCTGCCTGTTGGCGCATCGGTCATGCTGGGTCAGAATTTCCCCAACCCCTTCAACCCGAGCACCAAGATCAGCTTCCGCATCGATCGCGAGAAGCAGGTGCGTCTCGAAGTCGTGGGCGTGGATGGACGTCGCGTCGCGCTGCTTCAGAATGGTCTGATGGGCGAGGGCGAGCACTCCGTGATCTGGGACGGTCGGACCGACAGTGGTGAGCAGGCTGCCAGCGGCCTCTACTACTACAGTCTGATCACTCCGGACGAGGTCTTGTCCAACAAGATGGTGCTCCTGAAGTAAAATGAGAGGGGAGGGCAGAACCCTCCCCTCGTTCCAGCTTCACATGTCACTCGGGGAGGGTTCTGCCCTCCCCTTTCATTTGTCTTTACGAGCCGCGATATGAGCCAACACAGCATTTACATTCACTTGCCTTTGAGTATGTACCGGAAGTATCGGGAGGCGGTGCTGGCCATACCCGTTGGACTTGAGCTACTCGTGGATCACGAGGTGCTCGTGCCCGAGTTTCGTGGCGAAATGAAAGACATCGCCGCCGAAATCAGAGAGCGCAAGATTCCCTGCCGCTTCCATGCTCCCTTCCGCAATCTCTATCCGGCCGGACACGATCCGGAAGCGGTGGACTTGGCTCGCCGCCGCCTACAGGGCGCTCTGGACCTAGCGCCGAGCTTCGGTGTGAAGCAGTTGGTGGTTCATCCCGCCTGGGATCCTCGCGGCGACATACTCGACCGGGAAGCCTGGCTGGATCGGGCCACGGCGTTCTGGACCTCTATGCTTCCGTCTCTCGAAGCCGCAGGTGCGAGCTTCGTGTTGGAAAACATCTTCGACCTGGATCCTTCTCTTCTCGTAGATCTGCTGGCCCGCCTTCCCGAGGACCGTTTCGGCTTCCTCTTTGACACGGGTCATTTCCACGCATTCTCAGAGGCCGGCCTGAACGATTGGCTCAGCGCTCTGGGGCCCCGCCTCCAGTCCATTCACATCCATGATAATGGCGGTCAGTATGACGAACACCTGGCCCTGGGCCAGGGCAGCTTCCCCTGGGGCGATCTTTTCGAGCTTGTAGGGGCCCAAAATCGTCCCCTGGAGTGGACATTGGAAAACCGCAGTGTGGAGGATGTTATTGCGAGCCTTCGCTTTCTGGGGCAGAGCTCGGGTATTGCCGAGTTTAGACACCTCGCGGAGATTGCCCGACCCCAGGCCCAGAAAAGGCCCTGAGGCCGCCTTGACAGCGCTCTAAGCCTTTGCTAGATTGGCCGTTCACTGTGTTTCAAAACCCGTGCTCCCGTCCTAACGGGCCCTATGTCCGTAAAGGGGGAAGTGCGGGATTCCCTCATGGAGGCGAGAATGAAAACCCATGTCGTGAAGGCTGGGGACATCCAGGAGACTTGGTACATCGTGGATGCCGAGGGCCTCACTCTCGGGCGGCTCTCGTCGAAGGTGGCGCAGGTGATTCGTGGCAAGCATCGCCCCGATTTCACACCCCACCTGAACCTGGGAGATCATGTCATTGTCGTGAATGCTGAAAAAGTTCACGTGACTGGCCGGAAGCTGGAGAAGAAGACTTACACCCGTTATTCCGGTTATCAGAGCGGTCTCAAGGTCACCACTCTCGCAGAGATGCTGACCAAGAAGCCTACGGAAGTGATCACCCACGCCGTCCGCGGCATGTTGCCGAAAAACCGCCTGGGAAGAAGCCTGGCCAAGAACCTGCGTGTATACGCCGGTCCCAGCCATCCCCATGGTGCTCAGAAGCCCCAGCCTCTCGAAATCGAAGGCTAGCGGAAATCAAGGAGAATTGATCGATGTCCGAAATCTGGAACGCCACCGGTCGTCGCAAAGAATCGGTTGCCCGTGTGAGGATCACACGCGGCACCGGTAAGCAGACGGTCAATGGCTTGGCCCTGGACGATTACTTTGGCCGCCGCAACATCATCATCGAGGTGCGCCAGCCCCTCGAGTACGTCGATATGATGGACAAGATCGACGTCGCTGCCCGCGTAGACGGGGGCGGTAAAGGTGGACAGGCCGGCGCCGTGCGTCTGGGAATCTCCCGAGCCTTGGTGGAAATGGACGAAGAGCTGAAGAAGACGCTACGCGGCACCGGCTGCCTGACTCGCGATCCCCGCATGAAGGAACGCAAGAAGTACGGTCAGCCCGGAGCTCGCAAGCGCTTCCAGTTCTCGAAGCGTTAGACAGAAGAACGCCACACGATGGTGGACCGGGGCCGGGTCTCCCTTGAAGGGAGGATGTCTCGGGGTGAAGCCGTCGGAGGAAAATAACCCGCAGGAGGAAGCGTGAACTTCAATATCAGCATTAAAGATATGCTGGAAGCAGGAGTCCACTTCGGGCATCAGACCCGTCGCTGGAATCCGAAGATGAAGCCCTTCATCTTCGCCGAGAAAAACGGCATCTACATCATCGATCTGCAGCAGAGCATGCGCCAGGCGCAGGTGGCCTATGAGGCCATCCGTCAGGTTGCGGCCACCGGCGCCCCCGTGCTTTTCGTGGGGCCCAAGAAGCAGGCCATCGATATCATTCAGGAAGAGGCCGAGCGTTGCGACCAGCACTACGTGGTCGAGCGTTGGCTGGGTGGCTTGCTCACCAACTTCCAGACCGTCCGCAAGAGCCTGGATCGTCTCGAAGAGATCGAGAACTGGGAGAAGGACGGCACCATCGATCAGTTCAGCAAGAAGGAGCGGATGCAGCTTACGAAGAAGCGCGCCCGTCTCCAGCGCATGCTCGGCGGAATCCGCAAGATGGACAAACGCCCCGGTCTGCTCTTCATTGTCGACACTCAGATTAGTGACATCGCGATCAAGGAAGCCAAGGTACTCGGCGTTCCCGTCGTGGCCCTGGTCGACACCAATTGCGATCCGGATCCCGTGGACTATCCCATCGCCGCTAACGACGACGCCATCCGCTCCATCAAGCTCTTCACCAAGATGGTCTCCGAGGCCGTCGAGGAAGGTCGCTCGATGATGAAGGAAAAGGCCGCCATCGAGGTAGCCAAGGCTGAGAAGGAAAAGGCGGAGAAGCAGAAAGCCGCGGCTGAGAAATCCAAGGCCGCCTCTGCGGAAGAGAAAGCCGGGAAGCCCGATGGGGGCGAGGCCAAAAAGGCCGAAAAAAAGCCGGCTCTCGACGCCTAGTCGACATCCACCTAATTCGCTAGCGCTTAGAAGGAGACGCCATGAGCGTGGACGCAAAGATTGTGAAGGAACTCCGGGATAAAACCGGAGCGGGTATGATGGACTGTAAATCCGCCCTGTCCGAGTCCGGCGGGGATATGGAAAAGGCCATCGACTTCCTGCGGACCAAAGGTTTGGCCGCCGCCAAGAAGAAGGCCGGCCGCGCCACCAACGAGGGTCTGGTTTTCTCCTACATCCATCCCGGCGGTAAGGTTGGTGTTTTGGTGGAGATCTCCTGCGAGACCGACTTTGTGGCTCGCACCGATGAATTCCAGAAGTTCTGCAAGGACGTGGCCATGCACGTGGCGGCAGCCAGCCCCCTGGCTCTGAACGTTGAAGATCTCGACCCCGCTATCGTTGATAGAGAGCGCGAGATCGCCAAGCAGCAGGCCATCGAATCGGGTAAACCCGAGAATATCGCCGAGAAAATCGTCGAGGGTCGTGTGGGCAAGTTCTACAAAGAGGTCTGCCTCCTGGAACAAGCCTACGTGAAAGATCCCAACATGACCGTCAAGGATCTGTTGGATTCAACCATCGGCTCCCTGGGCGAGAATATGGGAATCCGTCGCTTTGTCCGTTTCCAGCTTGGAGAGGAACTCTAGCAGGTCGAGGACCCCAAGGAGATCATGCCTTCGTCCCAATATCAGCGTGTCGTTCTGAAGCTGAGCGGTGAAACTCTCTCAGGAGAGGGAAAACAAGGCGTCGATTTTCTGAAGGTGGCGACTCTCTGCGAAGAGTTGAAGCCGGCACTTGATTCGGGCACTCAGATCGCTCTGGTGCTCGGCGGAGGAAATATCTTCCGTGGTCGTGATGCCGCCGACCTTCAGTTGGACCGGGTGGCCGCAGATCGACTCGGAATGCTGGCCACGATCGTCAATGCATCAGCCCTGGGAGCGGCTCTCGCCTCCCGGGGTTTTTCTACAAGGGTATTCAGCGCCACGCCCATGAGTCCTCTGGCGGAACCCTATAGTGTGGAAGCCGCAAGGGCCGCCCTGGATCGGGGAGAACTGGTTTTTGCCTCCGGCGGCATCGGCAGTCCTTTCTTTTCCACAGATACCACGGCTGCTCTACGTGCCCTGGAATTGGGAGCGCAAGCTTTGCTCAAGGGCACCAAGGTGGATGGGATTTATGCCAGCGACCCTAAGCTTGACCCCACCGCCACCCGATATGATACCCTGAGCTATGATGAAGCTCTGGCCAAAGATCTGAAAGTCATGGATGCTACGGCCATGGCGCTTTGCCGCGACGGTGGTCTGCCCGTGAGGGTTTTCGATTTCTCGACGTCCGGCAACTTGAAACGCATTCTGAGCGGGGAGCCTCTGGGCACCCTGCTGCAATAAGGAGGTCCAGGATGATCGACGAGCTGCTCAAGGATGTGGAAGAACGCATGTCCAAAAGCCACACGGCGACTCAGATGGAATTCACGCGCATTCGTGCCGGCCGTGCCAACGCCGCCATCCTCGACGGTATTCGAGTGGACTACTACGGTACGCCCACACCTCTAAACCAGGTGGCCGGCCTCGCCACACCTGAGCCCCGCCTCATCACCATTTCGCCCTGGGAAAAACCTCTGGTTCAGGAAATCGTCAAGGCCATTCAGTCCAGCGATCTCGGATTGAATCCGGCCAGCGACGGGAACATCATCCGCATTCCCATTCCTCCGCTCACCGAGGAGACCCGAAAGGATCTGGTCAAGCGCGTGAAGGTGCTGGCTGAAGACGGCAAGGTGGCCATCCGCAATATCCGGCGCGGCGGTATCGAAGATGCCAAGAAAGCCCAAAAGGGCAAAGACATCACCGAGGACGACTTGAAACTCGTTTCGGACAAGATTCAGAAACTCACCGATCGTTTCGTGGAGGAAGTGGACAAAAGCCTGGACGCCAAGGTCCAGGAGATCATGGAAGTCTGAGGACGCCATGAGCGACGCGTCGAGCCTCAAGGAGGAGGTTCTCAGACAAGGGAATCTACCTCGGCACGTAGCCATCATCATGGACGGCAACGGGCGTTGGGCCAAGAAGCGCGCACTGCCACGCATCATGGGCCACCGCGAGGGGCGCAAAGCCGTGCGGCGCATCACCGAGTCCGCTCGCGAACTGGGCATCGGGTATCTCACCCTCTACACCTTTTCCACCGAAAACTGGATGCGGCCTCTGAGCGAGGTCACGGCCCTCATGGGCTTTCTCGAAGAGGTCCTGAAAGATGAAATTCAGAATCTCAACGAGAACGGTATTCGCCTGCAAGCCATGGGGCGATTGGATCAGCTACCCGATCACACGCGCAAGGCCCTGGATGCGGGCATCGAGCGTCTGTCGAAAAATTCCGACATGACCCTGACCTTGGCCCTCAGCTATGGCGGACGCGCGGAAATCACGGATGCCGCGAAGAGCTTGGCGAAGGCTGCGGTGGCGGGAACGCTGGACGCCGAGTCCATCGACGAGGATCTTTTCGCCCGGCACCTTTACCTTCCCGATAACCCACCCGTGGATCTGCTCATTCGCACCAGCGGCGAATCGCGCATCAGCAACTTCTGCCTGTGGCAATTGGCCTACTCGGAGATTCACATAACCGACACTTTGTGGCCCGATTTCGACGCTGAGCATCTCTATCGCGCGGTATCCGACTACCAGGGAAGGGAGCGCCGCTATGGCAAGTGATCGAGGTTTCTGGCGCAGCTTCGGAGTGCGTCTGCTTGCCGCCATGGTTCTGCTGCCTCTTTTCATCTTCTCGGCTCTATGGGGTGGATGGCGGTTCTTCGGTTTCACCGCAATGGCCATTCTCCTGCCCACTCGTGAGTTCGGCCAGTTGGCAGCGGCGCGCGGTGTCCGCGGCACCTTTCCCGAACCGCTGCCTTTCCATCCGATCATCGTTCGGGCCTTCCACCCCGGG
>JACNKJ010000218.1 GCA_014382085.1 bacterium | reverse complement strand
CCAATTGCGGGGGGGAGAACCGGTGATTTTGTCAAAGAGAGGGGGGGGGAGGGGGGCGGCCTTGAAACTGGCCGTGACCCGTGGCCGGGAATTGGCGGGGGTGGGGCGAAAATGGGACCGGGGAGGGCGCCATGCTTTGCCCCTGCCGATGGGTCCCTTTTCAGGGGTATACCTATTGCGGGCTCGCTCAGGCCAGAAACGGTGGACCCGCCGCATGACCGTTCTTCGTTAGCGATTGCGCGCGAGCTTCTCTGCGAACTCCTTGCGAAACTTGATGAGCTTGGGTGTGATCACCGCCGCACAGTACGGCTGGTCGGTGTTGCGCGCGAAATAGTCCTGGTGATAGGACTCAGCTGGGTAGAATTCATCGAGATTCGAGATTTCGGTGACGATACGCTCGTCGAAGACTTTTTCCTTCTCCAGCTCCATTACCATCTTCTCGGCGCCGGCGCGTTGCGATTCGTCGTGGCATAGGATGAGAGAGCGGTATTGGCTGCCCACGTCGGCGCCTTGGCGATCCATGGTAGTAGGATCGTGAGTGCCGAAAAAGACGGCGAGCAATTCCTCGTAGCTGATGCGCGAGGAATCAAAACGAATTTGCACCACTTCCGCGTGACCGGTGAGACCATTGCAGACATCACGATAATTGGGGTTCTTCTCTCTTCAGCCGGCATATCCCGATATCACGTCGTCCACGCCATCCAATTCTTCAAAGACGGCTTCCAGGCACCAGAAGCATCCTCCACCGAATGTGGCCACGGCCATCTTGGTTTCGTGAGCATCCTTGTTTTGGGATCCGGCCATGGCGGGCTCCTCTAGGGCAATCGTGGTCAAGGTCATCAGGGCAAGCAAAAGACTACTTAGATGTTTCATCTGCTCGCCTCCTCTCAGTTTCGCGTTAGGCATCGTATCTCTGACAATGATCTCTTGTGATGCCCTTTGCCGCATGATCGTTGCGGACAATATAGGAGCCTGACTCAAGCGATGCACGTACTCTGTTAAGGCTTTCCAGAAGGCGAAATCGCAAACAACCCAAGCTACCCTAAACTTAGGGTCAAAGCTTCCCACCGGCGTTCAAGACCCTTGAATCCCTGTTGCGTTTCAGCCCTCGCCCTTCCCCGAACCTCCCCGACATTGCGCGTCAAAAGTGAATTGCTAAAGGCATGGCCTTTGCTGTTCGCCCGCTGGAAACAAGCATGCGCAAGCACAGGAGATTCGAAATGTTCCCCATCCATTCTCATGGCTCTTTCCGTCAAAGAATCGCACGCGGTCTTCGTTGGCTGATGGCCGGTTTGGCTCTTCTTGCGGCTCTCGGTTTTTCAGCCTGCGGTATCGCAAGTCCGGAGCTTCCTATATTCACCACAGTCCTGAACATTCCCTTTGAGAGACAGGAAGTCCTCATGGCGGATCTGGTGGAAGATGAGGAGTTGCTTTTCTCGGACTCAGAGGGTGGTCTCTACATCTTTCTTGAAGGAGACAGCCTGCGAGTGGATCTGGATCAAGACATGAGTGTGGAACTTGATTCGCAGGAATCAACCTTTGAACTGGGTCTTTTTTCGCTCGAAACGGGAGAGGCGGGTAATTTCAATTTCGACCTCAGCGAAATCTATCCCGACATACTTCTTCTGCCGCCGGGAACGGTTCCTGTGCCACCATTCGCATTCGTCCTCGATCCTGAGGCGCAGGACATTGAAGACGTGCAGAGCGCGCACGTTGAGTCGGGATACCTTCGGGCCACCATTGACAATCAGTTCCAGGTTCCTCTTTCGGGGCCGAACATGCCTTATACCCTAAGATGTGAAATTCGCGACACGAGTAACGGTGCGCTCATCGATACCATTGAATTCCTCGATGAAATTCCTCCTGGAGCTGCCGATACAGCTTTGGTCGATATGAGCGGCGCAACGCTTCCCGATTCGGTTTCAGTGCGAATAATTGGCGGAAGTGAAGGCCATCCGGGCGTCAGCGATGTGGACCCCTATCGAATATTGAATATTATCGTAGATTTCGTGGATCTGTCGGTGGACCAGGCTACAGCGGTGGTGGGTGAACAGTCCATGATTGAGAATCGCTTCGTGGAGATTGGCGATTCTCTGGCGATTCTAGAGGGCAGCATCGCATCTGGATCTCTAGCCGTGACGCTCGGCAATCATCTACCGATCAACGTTCAGGCCGAACTCTACTTCGAAGAAATCTTCGATGCGGGAGGCACGCCTGTTTCAGCTCATCTGCACCTGGGTCCCGGTGAAGAAGGTGAAACCTTCGTCGACCTTGCTGCTGCGCACATTCTTGCGCCAGGAAGTGAGCCTCTTGAACAGTTGGCCTATCGTGTTGAGATTTCCAGTCCGGGTAGTGTCGGAGAAACGGTCTTTATCCAATCCAGCGACTTCTTGAGCAGTTCGGTATGGGCTGTCGAAATATCCATGGACGAGGTGACGGGGCGCTTTCCCGAAAAGATCTTCGACCTCGATCCCGTGAGTGAAGAGCTGGATCTTCCTGAGGAATTGGCCGGCGTGCATTTTTCCGAAGCCATCCTCGTTCTCGATGTGATGAATGAAGTGCAGATTCCCGCCCAGCTGAACATCCACATGGAGAGTCAGTATGCAGATGGGAATTCCCTTGAGCTGAATCACGTGGCGCAGATTCTGCCGGCTGACGGACGCAGCGGCAAGCTGACGCGCGTGGTCCTGGACAGCAGCAATAGCATCCTGCCTGAGATGCTGAGCGGTGCTCCTAATCGCATTGAGCTCAGCGGCAATGTGGTCGTGGGCGGAGATGTGATCGGGACGGCAGCCCTTGGTCTTGGCGCCGAAATTCGTTGGAGCGTGGAGGCGCCTCTGCGAGCGAGTATCGAGGCCACCGAGATTCAGCGCGATCCTTTCGAACTTGATCTCGACGATGACATGCGCGAGACCCTTAGCGATCATCTCTATTCGGCCAAGCTCATGACGGAAATCGACAATGCTCTACCCTTGGGTCTCGAGCTGCGTTTTGTGGTTGGCGCTGACTCCATGACGGTGTTCAGCCATCCCATTCGCGAAATTGGACCTTTCGTCGTAGGGGCCGCCTCCACCGACGCTTCGGGTTTTGTGGATCAACCTCTGCTGGATTCCCAGGAATTGGAATTGGATAACGACGATCTCATGGCCCTCATCGGGCAGGGAAACTACGTGGCGGTGGTGGTCGATATGCCCGGCACGGACGGAGAAGAAATCGCCTTCAGGCCATCGGATTATCTGGCCGTGAGAGGCATGCTGCAAGCGGAAATCAACAGCTCGGAAAACTAGACGGAATCTTGGAGGACCCCATGCCTCGCATGACCTTACGAATTGCAATCTTCTCCCTCCTCGCTTTGGCGCTTCTGGGTGGCACAGCGAATGCCCAAGACGCCCTACGCGCCTGGGGACTCTCGGGTAGTATGAGCGCCCAGGCCCGCGGTCTTGAAGCGGTGGGACGAAATCCCGCCCTGCTAGCCGATCCCGCGGCCGATGGCTTCTACTTCGGCCTTGCATCCCTGGGTTTGGATCTGGGCAACAACACCCTGTCGCTTTCTCGTTACAACGAGATCTCGGGCGCGGTACTCGATTCTCAAGCCAAGGATGATTTGCTCGCCGATGTCCCTGCCAGCGGACTTCGTGTGGATGCCGGCCTGGAAGCCTCGGCGCTCGGTTTCCGAAAGGGACGTTTCGCGCTAACCGGTCAGATGATTGGCCGAGGTGGTGGTAACCTGGATCGTGACGTCTTTGAGCTCGTGCTTTTGGGTAACGAAATCGACAAGGCCTTCAGCTTCGAGGACACCGACGGCCAGGGTTTTGCCATGGGCGCGGCCACGCTTTCCTATGCGCATCCGCTTAAACAGGGAGATAGTTGGTCGCTAAGCGCGGGTCTCAATCTGCACTATCTTTATGGACTCTTCGAATTCCGTGCCGTGGAAGCAAGCGGCGGGCTGTTCACTAGTATGGATGGATTGGATGGCTCGGCACGCGCCGAGTTCCTCACTTCGCGAGGTGGATCGGGCTATGCCATGGACATCGGATTCGCGGGCACCCTGAACGAAGTTTGGCGCTTGGGTTTGATGTGGGAGGGCCTCCTTGGATCCATGAATTGGAGCAAGGATGTGGAGCATCGTCTCTGGGTGGCCGATGCCCAGGATATTCTACTTGGCCAAGACGACATCGATGATGCCATCGAAAAGTCCGACAGCACTTGGACGGGCGATCCCTATTCTGGAAATCTACCCTCGACGCTTCGAATGGGTGTTTTGCGTGATTGGAGTCGCATCACTTTGGCGCTGGAAACGGAGCTGCGCATGCGAGGATTGCAGGGCGAGGCCACCGGCCCTGCGGCCATGCTCGGCGCCGAGTGGAAGGCCCTATCCTGGCTGCGTCCGCGCCTTGGAATGAGCATGGGTAAGGAAGCTCAAGGCGCCGTCGCCGGAATCGGTTTACACCTCGGCATTTTCCGGATGGATCTCTACGGCGGTGTTCGCGGCGGATACATGCCCGGTGGGGCCCAGGGCTTAACCCTCGGCAGCGCCTTCTCTTTCGATTTCTGATCAGCAGTTCATTACCTCCAGCGCGGGCTTCGGATTTACGAGGCCCGCGTTTTTCTTGCTTAGTGCTGGACTTCCGGGTATCTATCGACCCGAAGATGCAAGGAGGGAATGATGATCAAACAGTTGGTTTTCGTGGCCGTCTTCCTGGCAATGGCCGGAACCGGCGCCGCCGCATCCAAAGAGGAGAGCGCCGTGGAGTACAATGAATTGAGCGATCAGGAAGCCCGAGTCATTATCAATAAGGGAACCGAGCGACCTTTCACCGGGAAGTTCGAGGACTTTTGGGAGGACGGCACCTTCATCTGCCGTCGCTGTAATACGCCTCTCTATGAATCGAACTCCAAGTTCAACGCACGCTGCGGTTGGCCGAGCTTCGACGATGAAATCGATGGCGCCGTTCGGCGCAAGACGGATGCAGACGGCCGCCGCACCGAAATATTATGCGAGAATTGCGATGGCCACTTGGGTCACGTATTCCTCGGTGAGCAATTCACTTCCAAAGATACACGGCATTGCGTCAATTCCGTTTCCCTTGATTTCATACCCAAGGGTGAGGACTTACCCGAGATCATAAGCCCGGAATAGGAGTGATGGTGAACCGTTCAAGCATCCCCCTGGATCGCCTTCGCCTTGATCCCCTGACTATTTGGGACAAGACATGGTTTTTGCTCACGGCCGGTAATTTTGAATCTGGCCAGTTCAATACCATGACCGTTTCCTGGGGCTCCCTGGGCACTCTATGGAACAAGCCCATGGCCCAGGTCTTCGTTCGGCCAACACGGCATACCTATGAGTTCATGGAATCCGCCGACAATTTCACCTTAAGCGCCTTCTCCGAGAAGCATCGAGATGCCCTTCGTCTTCTGGGCACGCGCTCGGGACGCGATGGCGACAAAGTCGCCGAGACCGGGCTCAGACCTTCCCCGTGCAGCCAGGTGAGCTCACCAGGTTTTGAGGAAGCTGAATTGGTTTTAGAGTGCCGTAAGATCTATTGGCAGGATTTGGATCCGCAGCATTTTCTGGATCCTTCGATAGAAGGCGAGTATCCCAAGAAAGACTATCATCGCGTTTATCTGGGCGAGATTCTGGCGGCATTTGGTGTGGAGAAGTATCTGCGGAGATAGAAACAATATCCAAGATCTCTGGAGCTTGAATTCGCGGCGCTTGCGAGCGCCGCAATTTCTTTGCTCACTATCGTGGTGAAACTTGACTCAGGCGGGAGAAGATTATAGACCTGCCTGGAAAGCCAACCACGAAAGGGAGAAACCCATGGAACACAAACTTCCCGAATTGCCTTTCGCCAAGGATGCCCTCGAGCCGCATATCTCGGCTGAAACCCTCGAATTTCATTACGGCAAGCATCACCAGGCCTACGTGAATAATCTCAATGGTCTCATCGGTGGTACCGAGTTTGAGAACTCGAGCCTGGATGACATCGTGAAGACGGCGCCCATGGGCGGCCTCTTCAATAATGCCGCTCAGATCTGGAATCACAGCTTCTACTGGAACTGCCTCTCGCCCAAGGGCGGTGGAGAGCCCAGCGGGGATTTGGCCGAAGCCATCAACACGGCCTTCGGATCCTTTGCCGACTTCAAGGCGGCCTTCAGCAAGGCGGCCGCCACCAACTTCGGTTCCGGTTGGACCTGGCTGGTCAAGAAGGATGACGGCTCTCTGGAAATCGTCAGCTCCAGCAACGCCGGTAGCCCCATCCGCGACGGGCAAACGCCCTTGCTGACCATCGATGTCTGGGAGCACGCCTACTACATCGATTATCGCAATGCGCGCCCCAAGCACATTGAGGCTTATTGGAATTTGGTAAACTGGGAATTCGCCGCTGCGCAGTTCGGCGCCTAGTTCAAACTGGCAGCGCACAAAAAAGCCCCGAAGGAGGAATCCTTCGGGGCTTTCCGTTCCCGGGAGGGAACTTAGCGCTTACGGGGGCGCTTATCCTTGTTTTCCTTTTTGTCTTTTTTCTTGGGCTCGGATTTTTCCTTAGGTTCGGACTTCTTCTTCGGCTCCGCCTTTTTGGTGGGCTTCTTCTCCTTCACCTTGGGCTTACTTTCCTTCTTGTCCCGTTTGCTGTCCTTCACACTGTCGGACTTCTTCTCGATGCGCTTTCGATCCGCCTTATTTTCCACCCGTTTGGGGGCGCTGCGCTCGCGATAGTCCTTCTGTTTGATCTGGCGATCACCCTTGTAAATTTCCTTGCTCTGACGTTCCCGGTCATCCCAAGTGGATCGACTTTCCTTGTAGCGGCGATCCTGGTCTTTGTATGCCTTGACCCGGGCTTCGCGCCACCTGCCGTCCCATCGGGGGGGCTTCACGCGCCGCCACTCGGGATGATAGCTATCGTGATGATGCCAGTGCTTCCACTTCACCCGAACTCCGCCCACACTCACGTACCAGTAGTCGTGCACGGGTCGGCAACCGTGGCACCACCACCAGGGGCGGCACCAATTGTGATTCCAGTGGTAGTCCACGAAGAAATCCACTTCCACGTAGGGGTCCCAGTAGGGATCCCAGAATCGGTCGGGATACTCGTGGTAGACGATGTAGCGCGGATAGGGGACTTCGCGTTCAACGTAAAACCAGCCGATGTCGCTGGAGTAGCCCTCCGGGGAGTATGCGCTGGAGCCCCAGGCCAGACGGTCGTTGAGTTCGTAGATGGCCTCGTTGGGATCACCGGCGATGCGGCCTGAATATTGATAGCCGTCTTCCCATTCCTCTTCGGCGTAGAGACTGCCGATGTTCAGGGGATAGGGGGATGCCACCGCGATCACATACTCGATGCCCTTGGGGCCTTCCACGAGTAGATCGTAGTCGTCATAGGCGCTGGGAATACTCTTGATCCGGTCACTTTCGACCCAGGAATTCTGTTCTCCCCTGGGATAAAGCACGTTGACGAATCCTTGAGTGTCCACGTCGTAGACCACCACGTAACAGTCGTGACTAACCTTGAAGAACACTTCCACGCTTTCACCCGGTTCGTAGACCGATCCGCGAGCTTCATCGAACCAGAGCTCCACGGCCAGTTTATCCACCGGATAGTCTCCCACACTTTCCACGCCCTGAACCGGGGGCGCGGTCGAAGCGAAGACGATCGACAGAACGGTGATGATGATGGGAATACGCATGGCCCTACCTCCCTCCGGCCAAGGTATTTACTGTACTCGCACGTTTTTCGCGCGATGTCGGATCGAATTTCATTGAGCCATCGGGTCGGGCTGCCTTGAAGCTGCTCGTGCCGCTTCCGTTGCCCGCGATGACCACCAGCTCGGGATTGCCCTCGTCGATCTGGTAAGCCCAGTCGATGACCACATAGTGTTCGCCGATGTAGGTGACGCGGAATTTGGCGAAGTGATTGTCCCAGGTCCAAACCCAGTAGGCGTGTCCCTCGTAGAGGTTCACAACGTCAGCGGTTTCCAAGGTCCATCCGTCCGCGGGTGCCCAATCGAGTTCGTCGAGGGTGTCCACATAACCGGCGTACTGAATGTCGGTGCCGATGATTTCCTCCTCGAATTCCACGTCGGTACTGGCGAAAGCGTAGCTGCCGTCATCTTCATCCCAGAACAGGTACATGTCGGTGTCCCAGGCGTCCCAGGGCTGAACCATGTGACGATAGTAGCCTGAGAAGTCCACACCGGCGGTTTCGTCGTAGTCACCGACTTCGAGATCCCATCCCTCGGGCCGCGGCGTATCGAAAATGGACTCGTAACTGAGATCACTTTCGTTACCGTAGTCGTCCACGGCGGTAATGGCGTAGAAGTAGGTGAAACCGTTGGTTACCTCATCATCTTCGAAGTAATTGTCATAGCTCCAGCCGATCTGTTCGTACTCTCCGAATTCCTGGAAACTGCGGTAGATGCGGTAGCCGTCAAGGTCGTGGATGTAGACGTGATCCCAGAGGATCTCCACATAGTCATCACCGGTGATCGTCCAAACTCCGCTGGGAGCCGGGGGATCGTAGCAATCGTCGCAAGGGTCGTGCACACGGCAGGCCCCGATGAGCAACAGGACGGAGAGCATTCCAATCAATCCGTATTTCATTTTCATGTCCTATACTCCTCTCCGCGGCGCCAAAGGACCTTCGGTCCGTTGCTCAGAATCCCTGCTCGACCTCTTGCCGCGAGAGGATCGCTCATCGGAACTCTTCTTTTTACCGGACTCGTCCTTATCCTTGTCCCCCGTATGCGACTTGGAATTTCGGGTATCATTGTCACCCTCGGACTTGTCTTTCTTCTTGTCTTCGGTCTTGGTCTTTCGATCGCTGGACTTTTTTTTCACTTCGCGCTTTTCGTTGTCTTGTTCTTTGCGCTCGGGCGCTTTTTTCAATTTTCCACTTTCTGATTTTGAACTTCGACTCTGTCCACTTTCTTCGTCCTGGATCTCGCGGATCATCTGGCGAAGGCGCACTTCAAAATCGCGTTCGAAAAGTTCGTAGCGGGCTCTTTGCTGGGGAGAAAGAATGCGCCCCAGTTTCCGCTGATACTCCTCTTCGTGGGCCGTTTGCTGTCTTTCAATGATACGCAAACGCTCAAGGTTCTTGAGAATCTCAGCATCCGCCCTCGGACCGCCATCAGCGAGAAGACTGTCGAGGGTGGCTTCAATATCGCCTCTTTCCTCGCTCAACATGTCACGATCGTTCTCGTAGCTTTCCATGGCCGGGAAGAAGATGCGGGCCTGTTCATCGTCAAGACCCAATTCCTTGGTCATTTCCCAGGATTTAACCTTGTTGATCTTTTGCTTCACCTGCTGCCGGTGGCTCGCTTTCAATGCGAATGCCTCGGGTGCTAGGAGTAGGCTGAGGAGCAAGGCGGCTATAAGGGCTGCGGTCAAAAGACCGTGCCGTTCCGTGCTTGTCCAATGCAGTTTCGTCACCCCATGATTGCCTCCAAACGCTCGGCGAGTCTTTCGAGCTCGGACTCGCTGAGATTGGCGATTAGCTTATCGCTGCCGGCAGAAGGCAGAAGATCGTCGATGATCTCCGTCGCCCCACCGGCCAGATCCAGGCTTAAGTCCATTAAGCTGTTCGTGGCTTCCTGCTCGATCTGAGCGAGGAAGGGCTGTAGTTCGGTACCCTTTTGTGCATTGGGTAGAGTCCACCAGAGCAGGAGGAAAAGCAGCATGGCGGCAGCCGCAAATACTGGCGAAAGGGCAGGTTTGGGCGCCAGATCACTTAGGGTCCAGCGACGTCGTGCTGCGATCTTTCGATGAACCTGACCGCGCAAATCGCGGAAGAAAGCGTCTTGAGGTTCCTCCAGGCTGCGGAGTTTTAATAGGCCGAGAGTTTTCCTGAGCTCATCCAATTCTAGGCGGCAGGAGGCGCACTCTTTCAAATGAGCTTCCAGTCCGAGATGCCGGGACTGATTCAGGCTTTTGTCCAAGTAGTCGGGCAGGTAGGACTGTGCCTCGTTGCAGGTGAAGGAATCGGGCTTGTGCTTATTGGTCCTGTTCATGATCACCCAACTCCTCTCTCAATTTTTTCAAGGCGTGGAAATAGCTGGCTCTCACGGCGCCTTCGCTCAATTTTAAGACTTCGGCGATTTCCACATGACTCAATTCTTCATCGTGACGCATAACGAAAATCGCTCGTTGCCTTGCCGGAAGTTTTTTCACCGCTCTTTGAATGCGCTGCCGATCGTCCTTGCGGTCCAGATCCTTGGCGGGCCGTCCGATAGGGGATCTCAAACGTTCCGTGAAGCCGGCGAGAGATAGATGATTTCTCACTTTTCGCTTTCGGATTTCCCCGATGCAGAGGTTCACGGTGATTCGATGCAACCATGTGCTGAGGCTCGAATCCCGGCGAAACTTCTTCAAAGAGCGAAATGCCCGAATGAAGACTTCCTGGACAATGTCGGCGGCTGAGTCGTGATCTCCCAGCATGCCAAGGGCGATTCGGTAGACTCGCTTCTGATGTTTTTCCATGAGTCTGTCGAATGCCCATGACTCGCCTCCTTGGAAGCGCTGAATCAACTCTTTCTCCTGCATGTCGTCGATTCGGCTCAATTCGGTCTCCATGGGTTTGACGCATGATAGTGGAAAACGTTTAAGAGGCCCGAATGTTATTGTGAAAATGTAAACGACGTAATATCAGGGCTATACGAAATACCCAAAGCTGGACGGGAAAAAATTCCCCGCCGCACAGTTCCCGGTCGGAATTGGTCGATATCCGATCGAGGATGGAGTCCTTCTAAGACATGCTTGAGTTTTTTACGAATTCTATGCGTCACCAGAGTGCCTCGTGCTGCCCAAAAACTGCGAGAACTTCCATCTATAATGATGGAAAAAGAATCTTCAACTTTGCTTCCTGAACTCTGAGAAAGCGTAGTCCACGGAAAGACAGTTTGAGGTCGAATCGGACCGATAGACCCGTTTTGAGAGAATCGGCGAGGGCATGCCTTATGCAGCCAATTCCGCGGATGCACTGGGCAAGGACGCATCGGTCGCATTCTAAGGCTTCGAAGCAGAGGTTCCCCATGCCTATTAGCGTACCCGAACTGGGTGACATTCTCGTTCGAGAGGGAATGATCGAACCCAGTGTTCTCATCGAAATATTCGTGGAACAAGCAGACGCCAAGCATCAACTTGCGGACGTTCTCCTTGAGCGCGGATTGATCAGTGAGAAGGATCTCCTCACGGTCATGGCCAAGCATCTTGAATTCGAACGATTCAATCCGACACAGGCCAATATCGAGAACGAAGCGCTTGAGCTAGTTCCTATCGAATTCGCTCGTAGGCACAATGTCCTGCCCTTGGACTTTACCGACGATCACATGCTCGTGGCCATGACCTATCCGGTGGATGTTCAGGCTCTCGATCACCTTACGAACTTTGCGGACAAGGTGGGCAGGGGTGTTAAGGTCGTCCTCGCACTTCCCCAGGAAATCAGCGAACTTCGTAACGTCAGTTACCGGAAAATTGAACGATCCAAAAACCTGACCAACCTCATTGATCAGGTGGTGAGCGAGGTGGGCGGCGTTTCCTTCATCGAGGAGGATCCCGATGAAGAAGAGGCGACGCGCCGAGCGGAAGACGCCGGTATTGTAAACCTCGTCGATCAGATGATCGCCCAGGCGCTACAGGAGCGTGCCACGGACATCCACATCGAGCCGCAAGAAAAGGCATTGGTTATTCGATATCGCGTGGACGGCCTCCTCTACGATGCCTTGAAGCCTCCTCATGCCGTTTACACGGGTACGATCAGCCGCATTAAGATTCTCTCAAACATGGATATCGCCGAACGCAGGACCGCCCAAGATGGTCGATTCTCGCTGCGCACTGGCAACCAGGACGTGGACATTCGTGTCTCGTCCATTCCCACCGTTCATGGCGAGAAAATCGTCATGCGACTCTTGGACAAGACCAATTTCAATTTCTCTCTGGTCGACCTTGGCTTGTCCAAGGAAGACCTGGATGACTTCCAAAGGGTAATCCATCAGCCCTACGGAATGATTCTTCTCTCGGGGCCGACGGGTTCGGGTAAAACCACCACCCTTTACTCAAGCCTTCTTGAGCTCCGGAACGAAACGTTGAACATAACAACCGTTGAGGATCCTGTTGAATATCAGATGGATCGCATCAACCAGGTTCAGGTGAACAACCGGAAAGATGTGAGTTTCGCCAACGCACTTCGCGCTTTCTTGCGCCAGGACCCCGACGTGATCATGGTGGGAGAAATTCGAGATGGTGAGACCGCGGACATATCCATTCGCGCGGCGCTGACCGGTCATATGGTTTTCAGCACCATTCACGCAAATGACGCACCCACCACGGCGACACGTCTTGTTTCCATGGGCAGCGAGCCCTTCATGACGGCGAGTGCCCTGAGCCTGGTGGCAGCGCAAAGGCTCATCCGCCAAAACTGTCCTCATTGTCTTACCGAGTATGTGCCTGCCGACGAAGTGATGTTGGCCATAAGCGATATGCCCGAAATCAGCGAAAGCGAAAAGACTCCTCAGTTTGTTAAGGGGAAGGGATGTCCGGCCTGCAAGGGTCGAGGCTATTTCGGGCGAGTCGCGATTATTGAAAAGATGGTCATGACTCCACAGCTTCGGCGCTTGGTTGCAGAAAACCGCCCTGCGGGGGAAGTCCGTGAACTAGCTGTGAGTCAAGGCATGAAAACATTGAAACGAAAAGGCATTGATAAGGCCCTTCAGCAAGTGACCACGCCCGAAGAAATCCTGCGGGTTTGCCTCAGCGACGAATAACTAGGATCCAGGAAGGGAATTCATGGCGACCTTCTCTTACATCGCACGAAGTCGAACCGGTGAAGAAGTCACGGGCGTACTGGCGGGCACTAATCTGGATGACGTAGTCCACAGGCTTCAGGATCTTGGCCTGGCGGTGCTCTATGTCACGGAAAAGAAGACAGGTGAGGGTTTCGATGTCTGGAAGGAAAAATGGCATCAGCTGAATATCAAAAAGACGAGCACCAAAGATCTTTCCTTGTTCAGTCGTCAGCTGTCCACAGTGTTGGAATCGGGCATTCCCTTGTCCAAAGGTCTACGTGGTTTGGCAACCGATTCGGCGAATCGCAATCTGGGGAAAACCATCTCGGACATCTGCGTTCGACTTGAGCAGGGTGAAAGCTTGTCCGATGCCATGGCCGCGCATCCAGCATCTTTCGGGAAGATGTATCTGAGCATGGTTCGTGCTGGTGAGCGGGCGGGAACATTGGATCAGATCGTCGATCACCTGGCCGTGTACTTGGAAAAGACCGATGCCATCAAGACGAAGGTTAAGGCCGCGCTTTCCTACCCCATATTCATCATGGGTTTTGCGATTCTGGCCTTCCTGCTTCTCCTTTTAAAAATCGTGCCGACTTTCGCGGTCCTGTACGGTGATCTCGGCCAGGATTTACCGGCCCTCACCAAGATCATGATCGACACTTCGAATTTGATCCGCGCCAATTTCATGATTTTCTCAGCAACTGTTCTAGCTTTCGGTGTCGCAGCCTTTCTATTCCTTAGAACTGTACGGGGTCGGTATGCGAGGGACAACTTTCTGATCAGAATGCCTCTTTTCGGGGTGATCATCCGCAAATCCGTGATGAGCCGTTTCACACGGACCTTCGGAATCTTGCTGAAAAGCGGACTCCCTATCTTGGAAGGCCTCGATTTGGTGGGCCATGCTTCGGGCAATGCGGTGATCGCCAAGGCTGTGGATGAAATCAAGATTCAGATGGAGACCGGGCAGGGCCTGACCGAGTCGTTCCGGGCTACGAAAAAGTTTCCGGAGATGGTGCTTCAGCTCATGGCGACCGGTGAAGAATCCGGCGGTTTGGACACCATGCTCCAGAAAACTTCCGACTTCTATGATCGAGAAGTTGAAGCTGCCGTCCATGGCATCTCAAGTCTTATCGAACCGGTAATGATCGTCATGGTGGGTGTGCTACTCGGCGTAATGGTTCTGGGAATGTTCCTGCCCATCTTCAGCCTTGGCGAAGCTGTGATGCGCGGAGGACATGGAATGTAAGCACATTTTCCACAAAATCTGAGTGATACATGCTGGCCAGTTCTCTCTGAGAATTGGCCAGCTTTCTTTTCGAAAGATCCTTTCCCATCTCTTCCCGTCGCATCCAAATCCTTCCATACGGTGCGGAAGCTTCCTCCTTCCTGCTCTGAAGACCTCTCCATTCCAGGATATGTATAGTGTCGTAAGTGAAGCAGTAACAATGAGTAGTGAGTCTATCGTCTGTCCCGGCAAGGCGGCATGGTTCTTGTCCTAGCCGCAGTGACATTTAAGCGCCAAGTCGTCTGATTGGTAGCTGATTCCCAAGGGGCAGAGTTGGTCCCGTGGGAGGGACCGACCCCAAATGCTGCATTGCGCAGCGGGAGGCAACATGAAGCATTTCCGTCGCAAGCCCAATCAGAAGGGCTTCACCATGATCGAATTGATGGTCGTGGTTGTTATCGTCGGCATCTTGGCCGCGATCGCCATTCCCCTCTACGGCAAGTATGTCAAGAACGCTCGTGTGACAGAATGCACGGGCCGGATTGGCGAGGTTATCACGGCTGCAAAGGCCTGGGCTCAGGAAAATCAGGATGCCAGCGGCAATCCGACCTGGCCCTCGGGTGCTGGAGGCGTTGTGGATCTCACTGCCACAGAAAACTTCACCTATGCAATCACCGCAGGCGGTGGAGCTAACGCGAATACTACAGCCATGAGCATTACCGGCACCGGCGTGTCCGGTAGCAAAATGGATGGAGTGGGTGTTGTCATTACGATTGCCGACATTAACTCCAGCGGGGCAGCTCCGGTCGTAACCGGACTCTAACCTGATCTAGGATCTGGGAACGCCGGGGGTCGCTGATAGGGCAGCCCTCGGCGTTTTTCACTTGAAGGAGACATGCCATGACACTCTTCAAAAAGACACTGGATCGCCTGATCTGCCGTCAAACAAGAGTCACGAATAGTGAGGTCATGCATGACAGGCAATCCAAACCTTCCTCTAGATGGTTTTCCGGTCTGGCTGACCAGCGTGGTGCAAGTTTGGTCGAGATCGTTGTAGCCACATTCATACTGAGTATCGTCGCCATAGGAATGGCAGAGTTTTTCGCCGGTGGCCGTTTGGCCTTTGACCAAGAGGAGTCAAAGCGTGTGGCAACTCTTCTCGCACAGGAGGCTCTTGAGCGAACGACCGCGCTGTCTTACGTGAATATCGCTTCCTGGTCGGAGACCCGTACAATTGCCAACGTTGATTATTCGATTGCCGTAACGGCGACGGAGGATCTACCGCAACCCGACATCATCACCCTTCAATGTGATGTCACTTGGGATGCGGTGCCTACGGGTACTCGAACTGCAACATTGGTGACCTTCGTCTATTAATCCGAGGAAGGTGATAAAGATGAAGATGAAAATCAGAGCAAAATCCAATCAAGCTGGATACGTTCTCCCCGTAGTGACAATTTTAATCTTCACGATGGGCATCGTCGGTGCCGCTTTCTTTTCAATGGCGGGACACGAAACTCTAGCTTCACAGGCTTCTCTTAATTCTCAGCGAGCTTTCTGGCTGGCCGAAGGTTCAAAAGCCTTGGCGATGCGGTACCTGTCTGAGCTCTACAGCCCGCCAACCTCGGATATCACCATATTCAACAATGTTGCTGGGCCCGACGGAGGCACATACACAGTAACCTGCGCTGTTGATACCTCGGTAGTCTGGGATGCCGAAAAGGGTTTTGTGCTTGATTGCGTTGGAAACGCCGGCGGCGTTGAGCGCCGCGTACGCCAGAGAGTGCGTATGACCTCATTTGCCCTCTACGCCATGTTTACCAATCAAGAAAAAACCGAAAGCGGATACACAATCTGGCACTTCACCGGCGGTGTGATCGAAGGTCCCTTGCACACCAATGGATCCTTCAGCATCTATGGAACTCCCAGTTTCCTTGGCCCCGTCACCAGCGCTTCCGACCATATGACCGGCTACAAGAACTACTGGATCGATGAAATGAGTGATTGGCCGGTTGGCGGAAACAACCCCTACTTCGCTGAGGGGGCCGAGCTAAATGTGGATGTGATCCCCATGCCTTCGGAGACGGTTGACCTTAAAAACCTAGGTCAGTACGGCGGAGTCTATACCACGCCGAAAACCGACATCCAACTTGGAGTTCGGGGTATTGATTCACCTATCACTGCTCCTGGCTGGTTTCGATATCGAGAACACAACACCTCCGATGATTGGACTTCGGTCAATATCTCTGGCATGTCCAACAAGGTCTTCTACGGCAATGACAAGGTCTATCTAGAAGGCGTTCTTGATGGCGAACTCACCATCTCCAGCCGCAATTCCATTCGTATTGTCGACGATGTTGTCTACGCAGGAAGCGATTCCTCCGGTCAGCCCCTAGTCGGCTGCGACGATCTCCTTGGACTCGTGGCGGAGAAGGACATCGTATTCGTCGACAACACTGCAAATCAGAATGACTTGATTGTCAATGGCGTGCTGATGGCCTTAGACACCTCAATCCAAGTGGAAAACTATGACCAGGGTGCACCTCGAGGAACTTTGACGATTTGGGGTGGTCTGATTCAACAAGTCCGTGGCGCTGTAGGACAGGCATCGGGTGGGTACATCATTCATGGTTACCAAAAAGCATATCACTACGACACACGTGTGACCGCGAGGACACCACCGTTTTTCCCGCAAACGGGAATCTATGAGGAACTAGCTTGGGAGGAGACTTGGGATGCAACCTATCCGTTCTAGTCGCCAACAAGCCGGGTTTACTCTGGTCGAATTGATGATCTACGCGTTTCTGGGGCTTGTTGTCATGCTCGGTGCTGGGGCCGTTCACCGCGGAGTGGATCGAAGCTTCAAGACTGGTGCTCACAAGGTGATCGCACAGCAAGAAGCCAGTTACCTCTCCTTGATGATCAGTCGCAGAGCAAGAACCGCCTCTGGGTTCATGGTCTACACTATGCCTAATCGAACGATCCCGACGAATACCGGCGATGGTTTAGCTCTTCAAGACATCGACGGTGATGTCATCTACCGATTTGAATGGGACGATGGCAACATGACTTTAGCCGACAGTACCGGAGCCCGCGTAACGGCATTGACTCTTCAGAGTATCCAATTCGCGGTGGATCCGGTCGCGCCGAAAACGGTTCGCTACAGTTTTCAGGCTGATGATGAGACTGGAAGTCTGGTCGACATCGAAAGTGCAGTTGCACTGCGCAACTAAGGAATATGAATTGCGACAAGGTGCTGCCACGGATGAGCTCTCCTTGTTATTGCCCACATAGGCATTGGTCGATTAATCGCGAGACAATGCTATGGGTAGTCAGCTTGACCCAAGGAGGGGTGCTGCTTGCGAAAGACCAGTGAACGAAGTCAGCGGCTGGACATTGGCAGCCTCGCCGACCTCCTCGAAAAACGTCGAATCAAATCAAAAGAAAAAGCAGATGCTAAGGCGAAAGCCAAGGCTGAAGCAGAGGCAAAAGCTAAGGCTGAGGCTGAAGTTCAGGCTAAGGTAAAAGCTGAAGCCAACGCCAAGGCAGAGGAAGAGGCAAAAGCCAAAGCAGAAGCTGAGGCTAAAGCCAGAGCTGAGGCAGAAGCAAGGGCCAAGGCTGAAGCTGAGGCGAGAGCCAAAGCTGAGGCGGAGGCAAAGGCCAGAGCTGAGGCAGAAGCCAAGGCCAAGGACAAGGCTGAGGCAGAAGCAAAGGCTAAAGCTGAAGCTGAAGCCGAGGCTAGAGCTAGAGATGAGGCAGAGGCGAGGGCCAGGGCTGAGGCTAGGGCTAAAGCTGAAGCTGAAGCTGAGGCCAAGGCCAAAGCTGAGGCAGAAGCCAAGGCCAGAGCTGAGGCAGAAGCCAAGGCCAAGGCTGAGGCAGAAGCCAAGGCCAAGGCTGAGGCGAAGGCCAAGGCCAAGGCTGAAGAAGAAGCTAAGGCAAAAGCTAAGGCAGTGGAAGAGGCGAGGGCCAGGGCTGAAGCAAAGGCTAAGGCTGAGGAGGAGGCGAGAGCCAGGGCTAAGGCTGAAGCAGAGGCTAGGGCTAAAGCTGAAGCAGAGGCTAGGGCTAAAGCTGAAGCGGAAGCCAAGGCCAAGGCTGAGGAGGAAGCCAGGGCTAAGGCTGAAGCTGAGGCTATAGCCAGAGCGGAGGCGGAGGCTAAGGCTAAAGCTGAAGCAGAGGCCAGAGCTGAGGCAGAAGCAAAGGCAAAAGCTGAAGCGGAGGCTAGGGCTAAAGCTGAAGCGGAAGCCAAGGCCAAGGCTGAAGAAGAAGCTAAGGCTAAAGCTAAGGCAGAGGAGGAGGCGAGGGCTAAGGCTGAAGCGGAGGCAGAAGCAAGGGCCAAGGCTGAAGATGAGGCAAAGGCAAAAGCTGAGGCGAAGGCAAAGGCTAAAGCCGAGGAAAAGTCTAAGGCTGAAGCTGAGGCAAAAGCGCGAATTGAGCGTGAACTAGAAGCTCGAAGAAATCAGGAAAATCAGAACCTACGGCGTGGCACTATAGCAAACGACCAAGGCAATGATTCGGCGCCAGGGCTAAGAGAAAGTGCGGAGGCCGATCACTTGGCGGCTAAGTCGCCAGCTGCCCCAAGCAGTACTAATAATCTTAATGTCAGTGCCAATGAACCTCTGCCAAGGGCTTCGTCTGATTCCCTTGAATCTAAAGCAAGCAAGGGCATTGAAAAAGTGTCAAGAGACAACAGTCAAGCCCCAGGGTCGATAGTTAATGATCATTTAAGCAAACCTTTGACAAAGAACCCCGACGAATCTGGACAGGAGTCCAATAGCAGAGTCTCAATCGGTAAAAAAGAGTTCAGTCGGGCTAGTCAAGAAAAGCAGGAGGAATTGACTACAGAGCGGGAAAAAATACCTCTTTCCTCGAACACGAATGACCAAGAGAAGTCGCCTGTCCTTAAAGAGATGGTTGCCGATATCTCGGCGCAAAGTAAAGATATACAACAGCTTATGCAGGCTGAGTCCTCCCAGAACATGGAAGGCGCCCCGAAGAAGAAACAAGCTAAGAGCCGAAAGTCTTTTGGACAGCTTTTCGCAAGGAAGAAAGCCTTGTTAGGCGCGTCTGACAGAGAAGAAGAAAAGACAAGAGGGAAGCTCTCTGGAGCGAAGCCCAGTTTTGGGGGGGCGATGATCAGGTCCACAGATCTGCGGACCGGTATCGATATCGGGTCAAACAGTATTAAGCTAGTGCATGGCAGGGGTAAGGATCGCCTCGAAGAGGTGATGATCTGTGCCAAAGAAGACCTACCTCCCGCAAGTAACAGAAATGATGAAGTAGAGCTGGAGCGGCGGGCCGTTGAGGCTTTCAATAATATACTGGAACGAAACGATCTGAACAAAAGGAACATGGGCAGGATAATCGTATCAGTCAGTGGACGAGATGCAAGCATCAGGGAAGTTGAGATGGCGCCCTTGTCCGAGAAAGATCTTCAGATGGCATTGCCCTTCGAAGCAAAAACACATCTGGACATCGAGTCTATGGAGTGTCCTGTACTTGCCGCTCAAATCCTCGGAGAGGCATCTGCACTCGTTGAAAATGGCGTGAGTCTAAATCGTGTGCTTCTGGTAGCGGTGCCGACCTATGCGAAGAACTTCCCTCTGCGGGTACTCACAAAAATCGGGTTGGAGCCCCGAGTTCTAGATTTGGACTTACTTGCAGGTCTTAACCAACTTTTTGCCAACCTTCCCGCTGGTTTTGATACCAGCAAAGCCGTTGGCCTTGTTGATATCGGTTTTAAGCAAAGCTCCCTTCACATTACAAGTCACACGGGGGGAATTTTGAGTCGAAAGCTAGGCTTTGGCGCAGCCAACCCCAAGGCCAGTGAAGAGACAGTGGATCGATTCATTGATAATCTCAAACTCAAGATGGCGGAAACAGTTTTCTTCTATCGTCAGCGCTACTCGAAAGACATTTCGGGTATCTATCTGTCCGGTGGCGGGGCACTCCTTGAAGGCTTACCTGAAAAGCTTCAGGAGGGAATCAAGTTGCCGGTCCATCTACTGGACCCAACTGAAGGGCTGCGAATGTCAGATTCTGCAAGCAAGGAGATAGCCGGATACGGTTCCAGTTATGTGAATGCCATGGGTCTGTGCCGCTGGGGAGATGCTGCACATGTTTAGCATCAATCTGTATCCGGAGTTCAACGAGCGTCGAAACACAGCGCGTTTACGTGTTGTCAAGACCGGTATCCTGGCCGCCTTTTCAGGGGTCGTCGTGTTAGCGATCGGGTCGCTCATTATGAGCGCATTTCTGATTAACGACAGAGTCGCTTCTCTATCTGAAATCGTTTCCCATCAAACCGACCGCATTCAAAATCAGTCTGCCTTGGAACAGGAATTGGTCAGCGCCCGAGAAATGCTTGAGATACGATCAAAGCGAATCGACTGGGCGCCAAAGCTCGCCATGCTGTCAGAGATGTTGACCGAGGATCTTCAGATAGTCGAATTCGAAGGTGCTATTGAGCGTGGAAAAACTAAGAAGAAGTTAGCGATCATCGGAGAGACCGGCCATGAAGACGTTCAGATAAGCGTTTTCACAGAGTTCGTGGATATGTTGCGAATGGACCCGCGACTTTCAAACGATTTCTCCAGCCTCCGATTGGGGAGTGTTGGAGGTGGATCCGGAACTAGGTTCCAAATCCTTGGCGATGACTCGGAAGGTGGATCGTGATTGATGATCTGAAGAAATTGATCACTCCCAAGATCATGGCAATTGCCCTCCTCGTTATTGTGGTGGGTGTTTCCGTTGATTTGGCGCTTGTCACCCCCAAGAGTAAACGCCTGGTCTCGCTTGAGAACAAACGTATGGAGCTTCTTGGACAAGTGGCTCAAGTACAAAGCTCAGAGCGAGATAATCGCCGCCTACTTGGCTACCTCGAACACTACGGACTTCGAACCTCTTCCCTCATTAAGGAAGACCCAACTGCATTTCTCGGCAAACTCATCGAAGAAACGAATCTGGTTCGATTGGAGTTAAGAGCAGTTGATGCCATCGAATCCACGAACCTTGTCCAAACCAAGTTCTTTCTCAGGGTGCATGGACCCTTCGATCCAACACTTCAATTCATTAGGACACTCGAAAGCGGAACTCGTCTAGTCACAGTAGATGAAATCAAGATCAATACGGGTTTGGATAATCGGAATCTGGAAACCAGGATGACCCTCTCCATCTACGACCCGCTGGAGAAGCTCTAATGAAAATCAGTAACAGTGATAACAGGTCTTTCTTGGTGCTTTGCGCAGCCCTGGTACTCATTGCGGCATTCTTCGGCGCTCGCGGGCACAAAGCCCTTACCATGGGCACCTTTATCGCTTCTTCATCGGCAGAGAACTTGCGAGCGAGTTCTTCGAGTTGGAAGCCCGACACGATTCTGATTAACCAGAAGGTGAGTTATCTTCAACTGGCGGTTAACGCTGGACGCGATCCCTTCGGTCAACCTCCTCAGAAAAAGGTGGAGCCGAAGCCTAAGAACACTGGCTCAGAATCTACCATCCCGAAGGCTCCCAAGCCTAAAAAACTCATTCCGCCAACACTGCGGGCGTTGCTTTACGACACTGTCGACCCTTCTGCAAAACTTAGTAAAAAAGACAAGGTTTCTGGCTGGCTCCATGTGGGAGATGAATTCCTTGGTTGGACTATTGAGAGCATCTCTCTGAATTCCGTGACCGTGTCGAAAAATAGCAAGTCTTTCGTACTCGATAAATAAGGCCCTAGGAGGCTCAAGAATGAAAGCTCCGATTCCTATTTGCCACATTGTCCAGCGGGTGATGGTTATCGCTTTGGCGATGCTTTTTGCGGCAATTCCCTCCTTTGGGGATTTAGCTCCGCAGCCCACCGTGGTGTCACTGAGTGCGGATAGTACTTCTGTTAATGAAATCCTCGAGATCCTGGCGAACCGAAGTGGCCTCAATATCATCACGAGTCCCGAAGTTCAGTCGCGAAAGATTTCCATTCACCTGGAGGACACGCCATTTGACGAGGCATTCAACCTTGTCGTTCGTGCCGCCGGTCTTGGCTTCGAAAGAGTAGGTTCTTCGATACTGGTTGCAGATCCCGGTCGATTGGCAGCGCCCACCGGCTTGATATCTCAGGTTTTCGATTTGCAGTACTCCAATGCTGCAGAGATGAAAACGATTCTCGAGGTATTGACAAAAAGCGTTAGCGCCGACGTCGCCAATAACCGTGTGATCATCCGCGGTACTCAGTCTCAATTGGAAGAAGCTGGGAGAATCATCGCGAATGTGGATAAGAAGCCGACCCAGATTTACCTGGAGACGCGCCTCATCGAAGTGAATACCAATCGATTGGTCGAGCTCGGTGTAGATTGGGAAAAACTCACCAAGTGGTCGACGATTGTCACGGAAGAGAATCCTGGATTCAGCAGTCCCGACGCGATGCCCACTGATATTGCCTACACACCCATCGAAGATGGAGGAAAACTATTTCGTCAGTTCGAGACGCTTGAAGTGGCTATCGACGCTTTGCTCAGCGATGGCGATGCTAAAATGCTTGCCAATGCGAAAATCGTTACACTCGATGGCGTTCCTGCAGAGATCTTCGCCGGCGAAACCGTTCCTGTAATTATAAGCTCCCTGCAATCCTCTGCTGCTGCGGGTGCGTTCCAGACGGTCGCTCTGGATAAGATCGATGTGGGTGTTCGCCTCAATATCACACCTCGCGCAACAGATTCCGGGCACATTACCACGCTTGTAGAACCTGAGATTTCCAGAATCCTTCGCTTCGTTGGACCGGATGAGGATCTTCCCCAGACCTCTACCCGTCGAGCGAAAAGCCTGGTCCGGGTTCGCGACGGGCAGAAGATATTCTTGGGTGGACTCCTGTCCGAGGAAGAGCGCTCCACGGTTAAAAAGGTTCCCTTCTTAGGTCAGATCCCCTTCCTGGGTCGCCTTTTCTCACACACGACTTCTGAGAAAATTACCTTGGATCTGCTGATTGAAGTTACTCCGAGGATCGTTGGTGATGAAGGATTGAGGGTTCCGGTAAGTCAAGCTCTCTCGGACGTATTACATGAGAGTGAGAGTGGAGAATAGATGAATATCGTTGAGGTTCTCAAGGAGGCTGTGAGGCGTGAAGCCTCGGACATCCTGATATCCGCCGGAGCTCCTGTTAGCTACCATATATTCGGCGAGCTCCAGCCAAAGGAAGACGGCCATGTGCTGAATTCTCAGGAGACCGAGGATCTGACCTATCAGCTTCTCACCGCCCGCGGCATTCGCGAGTTCGAGGAAAATTGGGAGCTCGACAGCTCCTATGAACTTGAAGGCGTTGCGAATTTTCGAGTCAACGCCCTCAAGCAGAAGGGCTCCGTGGGTGCCGTCCTGCGTGTTGTCCCTTTAGTGATTCCTCACTACACGGATCTGGGCTTGTCCGAGCATTTCATCAAGAAGCTCGCGTCGATCCCCAACGGCTTGATTCTCGTGACCGGCGCAACGGGTGCGGGAAAGTCATCGACCGTGGCGGCTTTCCTTGAGTACCTGAACAATGAACATCATGTAGCCAAGCACATTGTTACCATCGAAGACCCCATCGAGTTCAGGTTGGACTCGAAGGTTTGCGTTGTCGACCAGCGTGAAATCGGCATCGACACGAAAGACTATCTGGTGGGACTTAAAGGCGCTCTACGTCAGATGCCCCACGTAATCTTCGTGGGGGAAATGCGTGACAGGGAAACCATCGAGATCGCCCTGACGGCAGCCGAAACGGGCAATGTTGTCATAAGCACCCTTGCCACTCAGTCGGCTGCGAAAACCCTCAATCGAATTATCGACGTTTTTCCCTTGGAGGATCAGCCCGAAGTGCGAACTCGTCTTGCGCTAACACTTCGCTGCGTCATCTCACAGGTTCTGCTGCCTCGTTGCGATACGGATGGACGCGTTGCCGCGCGTGAAATACTGCTCGTGAACAATCCCATCGCAAATCTGATTCGCGAGAATAAGGTTCATCAGATCAACAACGCCATTGCGGGTGCGTCGAAGGAAGGCATGTGCCTTCTGGATGACTCGCTACTCAACCTGATGATGGAGGGTGTGGTGAATATTTCCGACGCCGTACCTCGTCTTCAGGATCCCATGAAAGCCCAGCTGGTTCTGGGCTAGAGATCAGGAGATCCGACATGCGAGTTCTAAACTCCTTCGGTTCACGATTGCGCATGAAGAGCCTTCTCAATCATTGGGTTGAGTTCCGCGTGCTGGCCGTTAGCTATGGAGGCAAGAACACTCTTACCGCCTTGGCTGAGAAGGAATTTCTAAAACTCAAGGGCAAGTTGGCCGTGGATCTCGAGTGGTTGAATTCCATCCTTCCCCTGGATCAAAACGATGATATCTGCCTTAAGGTGGAGGCCGTCATGTCGATGATCCAGGATCATCACACTCTTCCTCACGAAGACCAAGATGAGCCCTGGAATGTCGATGAGTTCGACAAAATCTGGCATGATCACTTCATCTTTCTGAATCGACTTAAGGGAATGGAGCTGAAGAGGGCGAGCGAATCTCCGAGAAAGCTCGTAGCTAGCCTTCCCGGTGCCAAGGCCCCCAATAGTGGGCAAACCAAGCGCCTTGTGATCGCTAAAAGTGCACCCATGTTCACAGGATTATTGGTCATCGTTTTCCTTCTCGTCCTTGCCAAGGCTATGGGTCTGGAAAACAGCGGAAATGGATTCAAGCTCAATCCGCCCCAAAGTTTTGGAGAAGTCCTACGAAACATCTCGGGATTGGGAAGTGATGTTTGGGGTCAGGTGCAGGGCTTTATGGAACCCATCATGATTACCTACGGGCCGCTTTGGACGGCGATTTTGCTGGCCATTCTGCTGAGCGCTTTCGGCTACTTGGTCTTTTCACATCGTTAAGCTTATAGGCCCTGGAACGGATTCTAAGGAGTGCCTGAAATGTTACTGCCAACTTGGATGAACGCTTTACCATTCATGCCGCTCCTGATTCTTGTGCTGGGACTGTGCCTGGGCAGTTTCATGAATGTGGTTATCCATCGGTTTCCCTTGGGCATATCCCTCTCGCGGCCGCGATCCCGTTGCCCTGAATGCAAAGAACCCATTCTGCCGAGAGACAACATTCCGGTTTTCAGTTACCTTCTGTTACGCGGACGTTGCAGGCACTGCAAAACGCCCATCAGCATGCGCTATCCTCTCGTCGAATTGCTCGGCGCTATCAGTCTACTAACCGCCGCCTTGATGTCCGACCATTTCGCCACGGCCGTACTGCGCTCTACCTTTCTGCTCGCCATGATGGCGGTAGTCTTCATTGATCTGGATCACGGGATCATTCCCGACATGATCACCATTCCGGGGATCATCGTCGGATTCGCCATCGCTCCCGCGTTAGGGATTAGTTGGGTCGACTCCGGTCTAGGGATCGTGATCGGTGCCGGTTGGCTTCTGCTGGTCTTCACGATCTATAAAATAATTCGTGGAGTGGACGGCATGGGCGGGGGGGACATCAAGCTTGCAGCCATGTTGGGTGCCTGGTTGGGCTGGCAGGGTATGCTCACCAGTCTTCTTTTAGGTTCCTTGATCGGAACGGCTTTCGGGCTCTACATTATTTTCAAGCACAAGGGTTCGGGGCAATCCACCTTGCCCTATGGCCCCTTCTTGGGTCCTGCGGCCGCAGCCGTACTGCTACTTGGTTCCCGGCTCTGGACCTGGTTCCCCTAGGCCAATAATTATGATAAACTTGCGCCTCGAGTTATCCACCCAATTCGACCTTGAGGTGCGCCATGTCTATTGCCAGGTCTTGTCTTGTCCTCGTTTTATTGCTGATCCCACTGCTCGCTGATTCCATACCTCTCTTTTCTCCACCAAACGAATTCGATGGCTCGGGCAAAGCGCGTGACGTGATTTATTGCCAGGATCCCGACTACAGCATGATCTATCAGATGTCGTCGGGCCAAAACGGGGAAATCGCCGATGATATCCCTGTGGAGTTCACCGGAGAGCTGATTAGCACGGTGACCTTATGGTTGGGAGAGTGGTACTACGGTGGCGGACCCTACTGGACCGAACCCGACGGCATTCGTTTGAACTTTTACCATGAAGCCTGTCCACCGGAGCTGGTTCCCTACCATTCCGTTGAGGTGCCCTGGGTCGATCTCGACAAGGATCTCATATTCGATAACACCAGTAGCACGGTCTATGAGCTGCGCGTTCACCTGGATCCTCCACTTGAGGTAGGGGAGTTTATGTCCATTGGTGCCACGGCTCTCATCTCTTGGGGAACGCAGGAGCCCTTCACGGGAATCGTGGCCACTCCATGGGAAGTTAGTTATGGCGCTTGTCCCGCATGGTTGGACGCCGCGAATTGGGGATACACCCGATGGACCTCGATCGATAACTTCACCATGATTCCCCAAGACATGGCCTACTGTCTTTCCACTCTGCCCACTGACGCAGCGGTGCCTGCCAGCAAATTTGAGTTAAGGGCCTATCCCAATCCCTTCAATCCCAATACGCAGTTGCGTGCGAAAGTCGAGGTGGCCGGCCATGTGAGCCTGCGCATCCACGACATCGCCGGAAGACATGTTGCAACCTTGTTTGAAGGGCAGGGTCAGGTGGGAGAATTCACCGTGGATTGGAACGGCCGCGACCAAGCCGGTAATGCGCTTGCTGCGGGACTCTATTTCGCTTCGCTCGAATCGGGTGGCCGCCAAACTCGAGAGCGTTTGGTGCTCTTGAAGTAACAGTATTTCTTCAGGGATGAGAACTATAGCCGACTCACTCTTCGCGCAGCTTCGGCGATGCGATCCGGCTCCTCGCAAGTGTAACAGAAGCGGGCCCATCCGTCGTAGTCGTGGCCGAAGTGCTCACCGGGGCTGAGGCTCACGCCCGCTTCGAGCATGCGCTCAAGCTTTTCCTCTTCGCCGAGCCCCGCCCATCGATCGCGTAAATCCAAGAATAGGAAGTAGGAGCCTTGGGGCGCGAGATAGGGTAAATCCAAATTCTCCTCCGCGGCCTGAAGGCCTTGCAGGTACTGAGCCCGCAATCGGGGAATGATCGCTTCCCGTCTTGCAAGCCCCCGTAAGCCCGCCGCCTGAGCCGGACGATTCACTTCATATCCGACGCCCACCTGACCGGGATTCAAAGCCGCGATGGTTCCTGCTGGAGCAGCCACGTAGCCCAGACGCAAGCCCGCCGCGGCATAGCTCTTGGAATAGCTGAACACGCTCACGCTGCGCTCGAAAGCCTCGGGCAAGGATGCGATGCAAACATGTTTGAAATCAGCCCAAAGGAAATCTTCGTAGGCCTCATCCGCGATGATCCAAAGATCATTTCCTGCGGCGAATTTCGCCAAGGCCTTTATCTGTCCCGGGCGAAGGGCCACTCCGCTGGGATTGTTGGGCGTGTTGAAATAGATGGCACGGGTCTTTTCGCTGAGGTAGGGCTCGATAAGTCCGGGCAGCTCTTCATCGGAGACGGCATTCACACGATCGAAGAAGGGCACTTCCACCAGTTTGCGCTCGGCAGTCTTTGCCACAACGCGAAGAATGGCCCAATAAGGCGAAAGGGTTAGAATTTCATCGCCGGGATCCAGCAGGCGGCGCATAATCAAATGCAGACCGCCGGTGGCGCCGAAGGAAAGCTGTAGTTCTTCGGGTCCCGACACCGGAATTCCATTCACAATTTGAAGCTTCTCCACCAAACGCCGGCGCAGTTCGATCTCACCTTGAGGATCTCCATATCGCGACCATCGTGCGTCCCAGTTTTCTTCTTCAAGCGGCGAATTCATTTCAGCCGGCAAGTCCAGTAGCGTGTCGCCCAAGTGCAAGGCCAGGAAGTCTTTCACGGGGGAGCGCCCCGATGCCACCGCTTCGGTGAGGCGATGATAGATGGTTTGCTGAAATGGATGATCGCGCAGCTCGTGAGGGCGGGGCATGAAGACCTCATTTCGGGTGGAGATCCAATATAAACCCTAGGGGCAGTGCTATAAAGGAGCATTGCGCCCCGATGGTCCCTCGGCTAGACTCCGTGAGCCATAATTTCGGACCTATTTCGCTTATCCCCGCCGCGATCCGGAGAGGATTCCATCCATTGACTCAGGATCTCATCGGTAAGACGGTCGCCCACTATCAAATCCTCTCGCTGCTAGGCGAAGGGGGCATGGGTATCGTCTATAGGGCCGAGGACACCAAGCTTCAGCGCGAAGTAGCCTTGAAGTTCCTGTCCGGCCATCTCCTCAGCGACGACGAAGATCGCGTTCGCTTTCTCAACGAAGCCCGTGCGGCTGCTTCATTGAGCCATCCCAATATATGCACCGTACACGAGATCGATGAAGTAGATGGCCACACCTACATCTCCATGGCCTATCTCGAAGGAAGCAGCCTCAAAGATTTGCTGGTGGACGGTCCCCTCGACCGCAATGCGGCCTTGAGCTACGCCTTACAGATCGCCGAGGGTTTGGGTGAGGCCCACGGCAAGAATGTGGTTCATCGAGACATCAAGCCCGGCAACATCATGATCACTCCCGCGAACAAGGCCATTATCACCGACTTCGGACTGGCCAAAACAAGCGGCTCGCCGGAATTGACACAGCTTGGAGCGGCCGTGGGTACGGCGGCCTACATGTCGCCCGAGCAGGCCCGCGGAGAAGCGGTGGACAGTCGCAGCGACGTTTGGTCCTTGGGCGCACTGCTCTATGAAATGCTCACGGGGCAGAAGGCCTTTCAGGGCGATCACGAACCCGGCGTCATGTACGCCATCTGTCACATGGAACCCCGTGGCCTTCAGGGGGATGCCAGCGCCTTTGACGCGGGGGTCACGGGCATTCTTAGGCGATGCCTGCAGAAAGATCCTCTACTTCGCTATCAAAGCGTGGATAAATTGCGCGCCGATTTGGCCACAGTGGGCGGAGGCGCAAAGCTACCTGCCGACGCGAGACGGCGACCCTGGAAGCGATGGATGCCCGCCGCCTTCTTCACCCTGATCCTGGCCTGGGTGGCATTGGATGGTCCCGGCAGTTCCTGGTTGCGAGGTGGCGGCGAGGGCATTCCCGATCGCAAGTACCTTGCGATTCTGCCCTTCGCCAACATCGGCGGTGATCCCGAAAACCAGGCCTTGGGTGACGGCCTGCACGAGTATTTGAGCAGTAAACTCACTCAGCTCGAAGGACTCCGCGACGCATTTTGGGTGGTGCCTGCGGCGGACATTCGCAAAAGCGAGATCACAAGTCCCATGGAAGCGCGGCAGGTGTTCGGCGTGAACCTGGCCGTGGTGGGAAGCGTGGCGCGGGACAATGGAGATATCACCCTTACGCTGAATCTCACCGACCCCGACAGTCACCGCACTTTGAATTCCGCCGTGCTGGAAGATTCGGTGAGCAAGGCTTCCGTGTTGCAGGCCGACGTCCTGGGTGCTTTGATTGAAATGCTGCGAGTTGAACTCAGTCCCGAGGAACTGCTGGCGCTGGAAGCGGGCCTCACTCAAGTGAGCTTGGCGCAGGAGTACTACCTCAAGGGTCTTGGCTTCATGCAGGATCTCGACTACCTGCAGCGACGCGCCAAACTGGATGCGGTGGACACGGCCATCGAGTTCTTCGTTCAGGCCATCGAGAAAGATCCCAATTACGCCCTCGCCGAATTGGGACTTGGTGAAGCCTACTGGCAACGCTATCTCTGGAGCCGCCAGGACGAGTGGATTCCCAAAGCGGTGACTCATTGCGAGAGATCTCTCGTTCTGGATGATGAACTTCAGGACGCACGCATATCACTGGCCGTGATCTTCCGTGAAATCGAAGAGTGCGACCATGCTTTGACCCTGCTCGATCAGGCCTTGGCCGAAGATCCTTCCAATATCCGCGCATTGCGTGAGTTGGGCGATAGCTATGCGAAGCGAGGCGATGCGGAAAAGGCCGATTCCATTTTGAAGCAGGCCATCGCGATTCGACCCGATGACTGGGTGGGGCATCAGAAGCTGGGCCTGTTCTATGTGGATCAATTCCGCTTCGAAGAAGCCATCGCGGAGTTTCAGCAGGTGCAGGAACTAACCCCGCAGAATTACTTCCGTGGCTACACGGATCTGGCCGGTGTCTATCTCTACCTGCGCCGCGGAGAAGAAGCTGCGGAATTGCTCAATCGATCCATCGAAATCAAGCCCAGCTACGATGCGCTGTCAAACTTGGGCACCTACCACTACATGAATGAAGACTACGAAAAAGCGATACAGTACTATAACGGAGCTTTGGCTTTGCACAGTCACGACTATCGTCTCTGGGGCAACCTTGCGGCGGCGCAATTTCGCATCGAGGAAACCTCTGAGCAAGGAGTCATATCCATCCGCAGAGCTGTTGAGCTTTGTGAGGATCAACGGACTGTTACCCCGAGAGAACCGGCTCTCTTGTCACGTTTGGCCAGCTATTATCACATTCTCGACCAGGACGAAAACGCGCTCGAACTACTCGAGGAATTAGCGCGACTCGACTCCAGCAATGCCGAAGTAATGTTTCAAATTGGCCATACCTACGAGAAAATGGGCTACCGCGATGATGCCTTATCATGGCTCAAGAAGTGCGTGGAGGCCGGCTATCCGCGATCCAAGATCGAAAACGAATCGCTTTTAGGTGAATTGAGGGATGATGAGAGATGGGTTCAATATTTGAACTCACTGAGGGGGGAAGGTGAATAGGCCCTCGTTGGTGAAAATCCGGGAGGAAAGCAAATGTCTATTGGACCAATTACCGTGAATATCCGCCAAAACCCGAAAACGGGAGAATGTTGCTCGATCGATACGGCCCCATTAGATGGGCTAGAAGGTGGAGATGAGGTTACCTGGTCGGTTTCCGATACCGTTGACTGCAATTTCAAGGTAACCTTTCCCGACAGTCAGGTTTTTGGCGAAGAGTCCTTCATTGTTGAATTGGGTTCTTACGTCACGAAAACCGTGGCCACTGGGCTTGAGCCCGGTTTGTTCCAAGACTATGTAATCTTCTGTCTGATGACAGGCAAGAAGGTGAGCAGCGACGACGGAATCTCTCCGACCATAATCATTGGTGGCTAGCGGTTCTTTACGCGAATTGAATGAGGAGGAGTAGGGTGCCCAAATCTCATAAGGTGAACATCAAGCCACATCCCTTGACCACGAAGTGTTGTGTTGTCGAAGCCGCCGCACTCACAAATCTCAAGGGCGGTGATTCGGTGACTTGGTCGACCGCAAAGGCTTCCAGCGATTGCCGAGTTGTGTTTCCAGACAGTCAGGTCTTCGGCGTTGATTCATTCATCATCAAAAAGGGTAGCTCTAGCACGCAGAGTGTCGCTCAGAGTGTAACTCATGGTCTTGCACAGGATTACGTTATTTTCTGTTTGGACACCAGCCGCAAGGTTAAGCCCGGGGACGGCATCGAGCCCACCATAATCATTGGCGGATAAGCGCCCGAAAGTCGGCATGAGCAAGAAGAACGAAGCCGAGAATCTGCGCGAAGAGAATCTGCGTCTGCAGCGTGCGGTGGAGGAGCTTTCCACCCTCAATGATTTGGCGCGGGCCATCGGCTCGTCCTACAGCACACAGGAAATCATCGACGAGATCATTCTTCGATCCGTGAAGGCCGTGGATGCCGAGCAGGCCACCATCACACTACTCGATCGCGAGTCACCTTCGGAAGCCAAGACCCTGGTGCGAGCACTGGGCAGCTCGGCTTCGCTTACGCAGTTTCATTTGGATCAAGTTCTGCTCGGTTGGATCATGAACCATCGCACACCTTTGCTCAGCAACGATCCCAAGGGAGATCCACGTCTTGGCAAAATGGGCGGGCAGGCCATCAACTCGCTCATCTGCGTGCCCCTCATGGCCAAGTCGGAACTGGTGGGAGCACTCACTGCCTACAACAAGCGTAAGGGTGCCGAATTCAGCGAGGCCGATCAGCGCCTGCTGACCATTATCGCCGGACAGTCGGCACAGGTCATCGAGAACGCGCGCCTTTACGAAGAGGAGCAGGCTTTGCTCGAAGTGCAAGAGGAACTGCGCTTCGCGAGAAAGATCCAGCTGGGTCTTCTGCCTAAAGCTGCACCTGAGATTCCACGTTACCTGGTGGCCGGCGCCAGCCATCCCGCCAGGGAAGTGGGAGGCGATTACTACGACACCATTGACATGGGAGGTGGTCGTTGGGCCCTGTGCCTAGGCGATGTTTCC
>JACNKJ010000109.1 GCA_014382085.1 bacterium | reverse complement strand
TGTGAATCAGGTCCGCAACTGCTTCCTGCTTGCCGAATTCGGGATTCTTTCTCCGGGTGAGTTTCAGGTGGTTGTAAATGTGGATGCCGTCGGCTACGCCGATGGCGATGAGCATTACGGGGATCATCGTGGTAACCGCATAGATGGGAATACCAAAGGCGGCCATCAGCCCGAAAGTCCAGAGGGTACTCAGGGCCACGACCATCAATGTCATCAATGTACCTTTTATGCTTCTCAGAACGAAAAGAAGAACGAAAACGATGAGTAACAGGACGATGGGGACCATCTTCTTCATGTCCTTGGGGCCGAGATAGGCCATGGTGCCTTCTATGATGGGCCGTCCCGCAACGTGAATTTTTTCCGGTCCCTCATAGTCGGACGCGAGGTCCAGGATTTCCCGATAGAATTCTTGGGAAAAGGCGTCGTCGTTGATTCTCGCGACGATTAGCGTGACCTTCCCGTCCGAGGAGACGAGGCGATCCTGGATCATCGCATTGCCGCTGACCTTGGCCTCTAGCTCTTCGAGTTGGTCTGCCTCTTTTGGGACCTTGCGAAAGAAGGCTCGAACATCCAGGCCGTCTTCAGAGCCGGTGATATTGTCCGCGTTGGACAGCGATGTGACATCGCTCCGCTCGATGGCATCCATGTCTTGGAGCTTCTTGGTCAGGTCCTTGATCTTGCTCAGAGTGCCAGGGTTGTAAATACCCTCGGGGTTTTCCACGGCAATGATGATGCCGTCCTTGATGTCGAACCATTCTTCGGCCTGATCGCTGTAGACGAAGGCCGGATGATCCTTGGGCATGTATTCATCAAGGTTCGTCTCCATGCGGGTGTTTTCTTTCATCTGCATGAAGGCAAGCACCGAGATCAGCGCGACAAGCGTGAAGACCGGGATGGGATGATTTGAAATCTTGTTCAGAATTCGTTGCATTCTGGCTCCTTTGTGAACACAAATTCACATGCCGTGCAAAAAAAAACTACTTCTGCCTGATCGCCTGGTGAAAAAGCTTCCAGGACTGATTAACGTGCGATTTGAGATCAAAGTTCTTTTCACCCGCGCTCATCATCAGCGCCGCCGGTTGGATCATTCCGGCGAAGAGCAGTGCTATGGTCTCGGCTCCGACATCCTTTCGGATGACTCCCATCGCCTGCCCCTCAGCCGCAATTCCCTCGATCCGATGCATATATCCGACGAAGATCCGGTGGAGCTTCGCACGACGTTTCGCATGTCCACGTGCTGCATCAGAAGATAGGAGAATGTGGGGAGCAGCCTTGCCCGATGCTATCAATCGCGCATGTTTCCTTAACAACCGCTCCAAAACATCCACAGGATCGTCGGACTCGTCTCGGGCGGCTTCCACGAGACCGTACAGCTTGTCTCTGAGCACGTCCAAAGAGGCTACTAGAACTTCTTCCTTACCCTTGAAGTGGCGGTAAATCGCGGAAGGCACAAGGCCCACACTCGCGGAAAGTTTCGCAATACTGAAGCCTTCCAATCCCTCCCGGGTGAAAAGCTCAAGGGCAGCTCTTGCGATCTGTTCACGTCGGGCTTCCGTATTTAGCTTCTGTGTGGACATCGCATACCTTTATGTGAATAGACATTCACATTGTAGTGCAGGAGTCACCCCAAGTCAAGGGGGGCTGTGTCGCTGTCAGTTTCTTCCGGAGCTGTTCGCGATCCCTGTGAACCTGACGCGTGATCCAAACTACAAGATAGCTGCAGCCAATTCCAACCCCTGTCACGTACACTCGGTGAGTCAAGATCAACCAGGCCATTTCACGAAAAGAGTGAGACAATTGCATCGGAGGCGAGATGAGCGAGCGCATGAATTACGAAGACGCGAAGGAACAGGTGATACAGATCCGAGGCTTCTACATGCATTTGGCGGCCTACCTGTTGGTCAACCTATTCCTCTTCGTCACCAACTGGCTGACTTCCCCCGGTGACTGGTGGTTCCACTGGCCCCTCTTTGGTTGGGGCATTGGTTTGGCTCTGCACGGCATGAGCGTCTTTTTCGAGGGCGGCATGTGGGACAAGCAGTGGGAGGAAAAGAAGATCAAGGAACTGATGGGGGATGACCAGGACGCCGGCGGCCGGTAGCTTTCCGGCCACTGCCTGAAGGTTGACGCGCACAAGGGGATGGATCAGAAACCGTAAGTCCGGTCTAGTAGATCAACATGCCCATGTAACTCCCGTCGTTGCAGCCCCAGCCCGTGAGGTATTCCTCGCCAGCTATATCGTGCCAGACGTGATAACTGATATCGAGTAGGTAGTTGCAGACATCGAGTCCCCACGCACCGAAGACACCCGGAGAGTCGGTAGTCCAGGGTCCATCGATATCCACGTAGATGGTTCCATTTCCCACCTGTTCTCCCCCAATGATGTAGCATCGGGTCAAATTCGCAACGAAACTCTCGAGAACCGTTAAATCCTCGTTGACGGTCACCGTGTAAGTTCCCGTGTAGTGGATATAGTCGTTGGGACCAAACATGTCTTTCCAGTTCACCAATAACTCAGAGTTCTCCGAACCCAGCGCTCCATGCGCTGCGGGTAGTGTTATGGTATAGGAGGGCCAATGAGCGGGCGGCAGCTGCTCATCATACCAGTACCAGCAATCGAAGGTTAAAGAGGGGTCTAACAAGAAGGTGTGCGTCTGTTCTAGGGTAAGTTCGACGTAGACATCCGCCTCACCCAGGTAGTCGAAATCGTGCGACATATTCACGGCCACAGCGAATAGTTCAGTATAGCCGGCGCTTGCTAAATCGTGGATTCCGTCAAAAGTCCAGTCTGAATTGTAACCCATTCCCAATTCGATTAGATGATCGTTCTCCCGAACAAAAAGAAGAATAGCAAGATCGTCCGAACTCACATCATGGCTCTCGATTTCCATCCGAATTGTGGCGTCATCCTCGTAGGACGAATCAAGATTGATTGCAATTACCTTCGCGGAAAGGTCGGGGAAAACCGTTGGATCTCCATCATTGAGCATGAAGCTTGTGGAAATCGTACTGGGCACCCAAGTGGCTATTGGATCCGCGGTCAGAAGCGCATTATCGACCTCATAGATGTCTCCTTCAAAGTAGGATTCTATGAATTCGGGAAACAACAGTGATTGAGCAGCCCCACTGTTTTTGATAGCGTCGAGGATAGGCGTACCGGATCTCACTGCTTCATAAGCACTCTTGTAGCCATCAATACCGAAGGAGGGGTGATCCATCAGGAATTTTGCATAGGGCGAAATGTCTTGACCGTGAATCTCAGCCTTAAGTACGCCCGGTGGATCGCCCATGCCGGCGACTAAGCCATTCAAGACCTTTCTCTCTCTACCATTTAGTGAAGGAGGTCTCACGAATGATGGGTCGATGGTGAACTCGCCCTTGGCCCATTCGCAAAAAGCCTCGTGGATCACAAGTTGTGTCGGATCAATAAACTCTTCCAGGCGACCCTCACACATGGTCTCGTAGACCCTGAGAAGTATGGCACCGGAAAGTTCGGGCAAGCGGATGTGCATTTCGGGCGCGATCCAACCCGGACTCACAAAAATTGCCGACACTGCCGTTCCGGGATTTAGGAAACCTGTCCCGCTGTTCAGTAGCCAATCATTGTCCGAATCCAAAACCGAATCTCTGATGTGTACTCTGATGGGGAAGCGATATTCGTTGGCACCAAAAGTGAGATTCCAGTCCTCCATCATGACCGCCAACTCCGATTCGAGAAGCAGGGCCAGAATGGCTACGTCAGATTCATAAAGTTCGTAGTAGGTAAACTCGAAGAAGTCCGAACTGGATTTCACGAAACGAGTTTGACCCAGGAAAAAGCGAATCATGCGCATTGCATCGTCGTTCCGAGGGCCTGGTGATGCAGGGACCCGTCCCATGGGCAGGGCGTCGGCGATCAAGCGGCCTCCGGATTCCACAGTTTCTAGGGTTGCAATGTGCATCTGCAACCCGGCACCTTCCACTTCGCCGTAGACGTAGAGTCCCTCGGCAATAAAACTCTCCCCACTTAGAGTGCCTTCGTAGGCCATCGCGATCTGCAGATCCTCATGGATCACCTCGGGAAGGCCGTCCACTCGGAAGATCGGAGTCACCGTGTATTCGTCTGGGAGTGATTCTTCCTGACTGATCGCCAACTCCAGCGATACGCTTGTTTCGAAGGCGCCGGCGGGGATTGTCATCTCGAATCCGCCCCCTGACAAGGTGCCGCCGGCAGGGCCGATGTCGGTTTCGGCAAGTATCGTAAAGTCATCATCTGGAGGGTCTGGATTGTCTTCAGGTTCGGTGCTTTGCGAGCAACTCAGAAAGGGAATCAGCAAAATGGGTAGGCACAACACGATCAGCTTCTTCATCCCAGGCCTCCTCAATGTGGCCAGATTATGGCAGAAAGTGGATGCCCCTGTCACTTGGCTGTTTTTCATTCATGGATCCTCTGTCACTACTGGGAACAACCGCGGTCGTCGCGTTCTGCAGCCACGAAAAAACCCCAGCTCCGAAGAGCCGGGGTCAATCGTTATTCACCTTGAGGAGGGATTAACGATACATTGCCTTGATAACGCCAAAGTTGGTTTCTTCGGTCGGCGTAACGCAGTCCAGTCCAGTGATGGAAATGCCGTAGTTGCCGGAGGCCGAGGAATAACCATCGACGAAGATGTAGTACATCTCATCAACGGTGACAGGAACGACACCAAAGAGCGGGTCCGCGCCTTCGTTGTCATAGGTCAGTTCGGAAACGTAGGAAACCGGAACGCTGCACCAGTCATCGTTGCACCTGATGAGGTTGAGATCCGCGTCGGTGACATAGAGTTTCGTGTCATAGTCGGTGGGATCGATGCAGAGTGTGATTTCCAGGAAACCCGTATCGCAGGCGACCAGGGAGTAAACGACTTCCGGGGCCGTGGAGCCGGTGTAGTTGCAAACGGCATCGTAGTCGTTGACGTAGCCAACCGTGGTTCCGCTACCCGTGAAGGGCATGGTGAGAATCGGTACAGCATCGGCAACGGTGTCGCCGCCCTGACGCTCACTGATAAGAGGCGCGTTATCGGGATAGACCGCAGGCGCCTTTTCCGCAACGGCGACAGTCGCGATCGCGAGCATGCAAAGAATTAAAGTAGCCAGTTTCATTTGTTCCTCCTCGATGATGCAAAGCATCGTTGTTGCGCAACAGATCTTGCAAGCAGCGGAGCTAGTTGGGCCCCGCAACAAATACCTTACCACGATTCAGAGTTAAAGATCAAGTACCCTAGGGTCGTCCAAAGATTTGGGCTAGCCCTAGATCGAAGTCTCAATGATCAAGAGAAGGGCGTTTTGAGTCAAAAATGCACGGAACTCATTCGGAGATAAGTAGATAGCGAAGAAGTGGTTCTTCCCGACTCGGAATAGGCCCTGAACCGAATCGTCACGGCAAAGCCATCTTTTTATGGAACAGACGCTTGAACCAACCGTAGCTCCCCAACGATACTCAACCCCAACTCACACATCATTAAGTAGGCAAGTCGCGGGCAGGGCGACGAACCCGAACCCTTGGAGCAGAGCTATGTCCCTTATCCATAGTCCGATTTCAAACACTCAGTGGCATACCGGGAGAGTCCTTCTCACCCTCGCCTTATCGATTTTCATCCTCGGCAGCCTTTTGCCGCTACCGGTTCAGGCGGGCGCCTGGAAGGGTCAGGAAACACAGGAAGACGGAGTTAAGGTCGTCCTCAACCCTGCGGAAGGTATGGAAAAGGCCAAGACAGTCGAACTGGAAGAACTCTGGCGTATTGGCGGCGACACCGATGACGAGGATGAGTTCTTTGGGCTTATCGCGGCAATCAACGCGGACGATGAGGGCAATATCTACGTTCTCGATCTGCAGCTCGCTGAAGTCAAGGTTTACGATTCTGACGGCATCTACCTTCGCAGCCTCGGTCGCGAGGGTGAAGGACCCGGCGAATTCCGTTTCCCCTCAGGCATGTTCTTCTTGCCAGATGGGAATCTCGGCGTGGTGCAGACTGCACCCGGTCGGATTGCCGGTCTCACCCTTGAAGGCGATCCTCTTTCCGACTATCCCATTCCCAGCCGGGAAGATGGCAGCACGACCATTCTTCGAACCGGTCGCGGAGTGGGCGACAATTTGTACCTCATGCTTCAGTTCAATCAGTTCCTTCAGGATGAGGGCAAGTTCCACCAGACGGTTCAGCTTGTTCGCGCAGATGTAGAGGGAAACATCCTGGCCGAGTTCACATCGAGCAAGAACACCCTCGACTTCGCCAATGCGGTTTTCGCTGAAAAGGATTGGGACAATTTCGTTAATCGCTGGGACCTGGGCGCAGACGGACAGGTGATTGTCGCCGAAACCTACGGCGAGTACGAGGTCTCGGTCTGGAACAACCAGGGCGAGAAGGAAATGCTCATTAAGCGTGACATTGAGCACCGCAAACGCAGCTCGGCGGAAGTCGAGAGACTTGAGTGCATTTTCGGCGCCTTCACCCGCCAGATTCCCGACGCAA